>CBIHQL010000202.1:0-7265 GCA_966211855.1 uncultured bacterium | reverse complement strand
CACCCCCCCCCGCCCGCCCCCAACCCCCACCCCCCCGCCCCCCCCCCCCCCCCACCGCGCGCTGTCAGCGTTTTCTATAAGCAATTAGCTAATAAGCTACCAACAGGCACAATTGTTTCGGTGGGCGAAGGCGAAACGCTGTTAGAAAAACTCCTACAAGGCCAGGATTTTCGCGATGAGCGGTGTTATGTCGTTGGGGAAGCGGCACCTCGCGATCGCTTGATTCACGAGTGGCCCACACCCATTGAGAAAAGTGCTTGCGATTATCCTTACATCAGCAGCATTTGGCCCGAATTTGAATATTATTTTGCCGAAAGCGACTTTTACGTTGGCGTGCAAACGAAGCGCGGTTGCCCCCACAATTGCTGCTACTGCGTTTACACCGTTGTTGAAGGCAAACAGGTACGCATCAACCCCGCTGATGATGTGGTCGCTGAGATGCGCCAGCTTTACGATCGCGGCATTCGCAACTTCTGGTTCACCGACGCTCAGTTTATTCCCGCTCGCAAATATATCGACGACGCGATCGAGCTGTTGCAGAAGATTGTAGACTCCGGAATGCAAGACATCCACTGGGCCGCTTACATTCGGGCTGACAACCTCACGCCTGAGTTGTGCGACCTGATGGTCAAAACCGGGATGAACTACTTTGAGATCGGCATTACCAGCGGCTCTCAAGAGTTGGTACGCAAAATGCGGATGGGCTATAACCTCCGCACTGTGTTACAAAATTGCCGTGACCTCAAAGCTGCCGGGTTTAACGATGTGGTGTCAGTTAATTACTCGTTTAATGTGATTGACGAGCGCCCCGAAACCATTCGCCAAACGATCGCCTACCATCGAGAGCTAGAGCGCATTTTTGGGGCCGATAAGGTAGAACCGGCTATTTTCTTTATTGGTCTTCAACCCCACACTCATTTAGAAGAGTATGCGCTGAAACAGGGTGTGCTCCGACCTGGCTATGACCCCATGAGCTTAATGCCTTGGACTGCCAAGAAATTGTTGTGGAATCCAGAGCCAATGGGTTCGTTCTTTGGTGAAGTTTGTCTACAAGCTTGGCAGCAAAATCCCAACGATTTTGGTCGGGAAGTTATGAATATTTTGGAGGCGAAATTAGGGCAAGCTGACCTAGAGGAGGCGCTGACTGCCCCGATCGTGCCTTCTGAAAAAAACCTGGTGGGTGCCGGAAATTAGACCCTCGCGATCGCGCTGATGTCTACTCTGCATCTGCCTCACCATCCCCTGAAGCTAAGCATTCTTAGGTGACTGCAACTCATGTTAGAAGGTTCAATTCTACAAAAGCTGGAGGCTGCCCATCAGTTGGGCGAGACAGGGAAGCGACCATTAACTTTTGGCGTTTACTACAAAAATACTCTAGTGGCGCTCTGCCACGCTTTAGAAGACTACATTCTCAGTTGTAGTAGTCCTCCTTTAGTGATTACAGCCTTCCAACGGGGTAAGTGGTATCTCCAAGAAGCAGACCGCTACAGTGAGATTGCAGCGCGATCGCGACAAGTGGTGATTATGGCGGCTCCTGATGCTGGGTTTGCCGAGCACGCCACCAGCCAACGGGACAATGTCGATTTAGTCAGTCTCGCCCCTCAAGATCCGGTTGCTCAAGAGTGGCACCTGATCATTTTGGCTCCGACCTACACCGCAATGGTGCTCTGCCAAGAACTCTCTGAAGCAGATTATGGGCCAGATGGAGTCCCGACCGATGATTTGGAGCGCAAGTTTTACGGCTTTTGGACTTTTGAGCCCAATCTAGTCCAAGAAACTATTGATTTAGCGATCGCCCATGTTGGTGGCTATGACTCAGCTCTGCAGCAGAAGCTACAAACCCATGCGGCAGCGATCGCCAGTGAGGCTGCTAGTGCTTCTAGCGACGACCTCTGCACAGTCGTATCGCAAGTGGTTGATTACTTAAAAACCAGTCAGCAAGATTTAGGTCAACAAGCTTTCCAGGTTACTCACCATCCTGACGTGCTTGACCATAATCTGTTGTCTAACGAGCTGCAAGCATTCTTGCGGTTGGCACAACTCAGCGACCTGACAGATATTCAAAACCCGATGGCTGCCGCCGAAGTTGCTGCTCTAGCTGAAATGATGGGGCAACTGCTCGATCTTCCTGCTTGGCAATTGCATCGGTTACGGTTGGCTGGGATGTTGCACCGGATTGCCCCCATCCAAGTCGCTGAAGATTTATCAACTAGTGAATCTGGAGTCCGAGCTGAAGAACCAGCCCCTAGTTGTCCTTTAAGTTGTCCGCTAGTGCCAGGTGCCCAGGTCTTACGCACCATGCCTCGGCTACAAGCGATCGCCACGATTATCAACCACCAGACCGAATGGTGGGATGGCTCTGGTCAACCCGGAGGTCTCGCTGGAGATGCCATACCTTTAGAATCGCGGATCTTAGGGTTGATCGAAGCATTTCAAAGCCGAGTCACCCACTTACGCCTCAATCACCCTCAACAAGACGCAGCCAACTTCAGCTATCAAACAGCTCTGGCGCAAGTTTTAGCTGAATGTCAAGCTCACCAAGGAAGTCGTTGGGATCCCAAGCTGGTAGATACCCTGGCCCTACTTGTTTGTGGGCTACAGCAGGGTTTGAGCTTACCCATGACCCCGCACCGTGTCACCTCTGGCATGTGGCTCTTGGATGCCGAAGAAGTCGCGATCGCTCATGCCGCTACAGGAGCAGGCGAAACAGAAACCAGTGCCTTGGGAGGCGTGCATGGATATTAATGCAATTCGAGCCGGTCACTTAAAACATCTAGCCGGAGCCGACCTCGAAGATGAAGACCTCTCGAATGTAGACCTCAGCGGTGCTAATCTAGCCGGAGCCAGCTTAGTTGGGGTTAACCTCACTCGCAGTCGTCTGACCAAAGCCCGTTTAGAAGGTGCCAATTTAATCGGGGCGCAACTGGTCGGAGCCGATTTACGCACGAACCTACTCGGTGCCAACTTGATGCAGGCCGACTTAACCGGGGCTGACCTGCGGGGCAGTAACCTACGGGGTGCTAATCTCATGCGGGCAAAGCTCACCCAAGCTGTGTTCGCTGGTGCGTTCTTAAGCGGCGCGAACTTAGTAGGCGTAAACTTGCAAGGTGTCGATTTGCGAAGTGCCGACCTGCGCGGAGCCAACTTAAGCGGAGCCAATTTACAAGGCGCGAACCTCCACCAAGCTGATCTGCAAGGTGCCCTACTCAGTGAAGCCAATCTAGAAGAAGCAGATTTACAAGGTGCGAACTTAGCCGGAGCTAATTTGAGCGGTACTAACCTGCTCTGCGCCAACTTACAAGAAGCAAATTTAACAGGCGTTAATTTATCTGGGGCTTGTTTGATTGGCACTCGTCTGCCCCAACAACCTGTGACTAGTGAGTTATCCCGCTAAAGCTTAGCGATCGCTCGATTTTGGTTTAAGCGCCACTTCATTGCGATCGCCAACAAGCTGAGAAACCCCAAGCCCATCACCCCGGCTAGTGGATTGCCATCAATTCCCGTTATCCACGCTGGCACTCGGCCTGAATATTGCATCAGTTGACCCACATTCACGATGTAATATCCACCAACCAAGCCAGCATGTAGGCCAATGGGTAAGCCTAAGCGTCCGTAACCTCTGGGCTTTTGCTCCGCTGTTAAATTTGGATCAGGAGAGTAAGGGTGCGATCGCGTGGAGCGTTTTGCCCAAACTAACGTCATACCCAACAGCACCAGCGCCGGGAAGCTCGTCCAGGTTCGTAAGATCTCAGCCAGCGGCTTAATGAAGTGCAAGCTGGCAAAAATTAGGCTATTTGCCCATAAGGATGTCTGTGGGCGATAATCGCGCTCTAGTTCATCCAGCAACCAGCCTCGAAAAAATAATTCTTCGGCAAACCCAATCCCCAGCGCAACCAGACAGCCTTCAGGAATAACCCTCAGCAATTGCCAACTGGGAGCCTGCCACTGTAGCCAGCCCAAGACACCTTCAAGGCCAAACATGACGAATAAGGTGCTGTAGGCGATCGCCATCCCTTGCAAAAGTTCGCGTCCCATTTGCTGGGTGAACTGGAGGCCATAGCGCCTGAGAATTTGTGATTGTTGGTAAACCCGCTGCCCCCACCAACGCACCAAGCCAATAAACTCAAAGTACAGCAGTGTCATCGTCACAATGCTGATCAAGTTTTGGTCAGTGAGTAGCCAGTAAATCGGTGCTGCTAACGGTACCCAAAGCAACAGCAGCACCACAACAAACGTGACTAGCCGCAAAGGTGCTGGCGAATCAGCGAGGCGGGTCAATTCCAATGGCAAAATTCTTGACTCTTAAAGATGCAAGCTATTCATCAGGCTCAATCGTACTACTGAGGCCGTGCGTATTGAGGGTTTCACTATAAAATTCGGCATGCTCTAAAGCGCAGGTAATGACTAACGCTAGGCCATTTGTATGCGCTTCCATCATGATATTGACCGCTTGGGGTTGGGTCAGACTTGGCACCGTTTGCATTAAAACTTGCACAACATATTCCATTGAGTTGAAATCGTCATTGTGCAAGAGAACCCGATAGCGCGGTGCAAGCTTACGGGCCGTTGAACTTTGTCCAATGGTCTCGACAGACACAGCTCTACCCTCTTCGTTAGTTTGCTAGAAAATTCATTGTTGCTAAATCTTAGCGCTGGTAGCTCTATCAGGATGCTGATTTTATCTAGATAGACAATGCTCACAATCTTTTAGGATAACCGATCTGCTCAGTTCAGCAGCCACGAAATTTAAGTAATTTCAGCCACCTGAGTCATGCTTTTAGGGGCAGGGGTAATATCCCTGAAGTGTCCTTAAGTGTCTTTATAGCATCCCTATCTTAGCGATCGCGACTTTACGCAAGGCAGAAGCCTCAGGTTCGCTTTTAGAATGAGTAATAGTCTGACTGAATAATGAGTGCGTCTCGTTACCCTACGCCACAATGGACTTTGCCCAATCGTTTCAGCCTTGTCAAATCTTGTATTTAGAACACGAGTGCGATCGCCTTTATGTAGAAGTCGTGCAAATTGTCGCGATCCGGCAAATGTGCTGGGCACGCCCCTTAATGCTCGTCACGTCGTCTGTCCCCTCTACAACTTACGCATTCACCGAGGTAGACAAGCTGACACTTCACGATTTACGACAAGCACCCGATTTACTCTGGCCCATTTCTCTGTTTCAAGCAGCTCTCGACTCTGATGTAATTGCGCTGCTCAGCCAGCTTTATACTTTACAACCTCAACCAGACTCGGCTCACCTCGCTCGACAATTGCTCAATGCCTTTATTCGGCAGATTTGGCAAGCTGATCCTCAGGCGTTTCAGGCATAGCGATCGCCAGGTTGATTACGTCGTTGATAACTTCTTACTGCACCCCGAAAATCTTACCTACCGCTGCAATTAAGGGCTAGGGACGAGTTGGATCCGACCCGCATCCATCTCAGCCATCAGCAGTTCTAATGCTTCATAATCGACATCCGAAATATAGCCGCACCGAGTCAACTCATAGTTGATCTCGTTTTCAATGTCCGGCGTTAGCTTCTTGAAATAGAGTGCCTTTTCGACAAGGTGGCGAATAACAGCATGAGCTTGCATAAGAAAACCATGTAGAACTTTACAGCTTTACAGTAAAAATTGTCTGATAAACAGCAAGAGAAACCAGTGATCCTAAGGTGGAAACCTCAGTGATCTATATCACGACTTTTTGAACCCTTCACATAACCTAATAAAAATAACCACTTCTTAAGGCAGAGAAGTTTATAAATTCCTTAAAATTTGCGGCTTTCAGTTAAGAATGAGTTAAGACCATCCTAAATATAATGAATCTCCCAAAAAGGATACTTGACCAAAAATGCCTCTATCTCAGGTGGTATTTGTGAGAAAAATTGAGAGTGTCCATAATACTTTTGAATAAAGCTGACTAAACACTATCCGTATCTATTCTCTTAGAGGCGGTGCATTCAGGTGACTTAATCCCCTAAAAATTAGTAGATCTTCGCTTTAGTCTTAACTATTTAGACTGTAATCAGTTTCTTGACTAGGGTGATGTGGATAACCCTAAGCCATAGATCCATCGATCGATAGAAATCCTGTCAGGCCTGCATTTCTGCGTTCAGGCATCAACTATCTCAAGAGATAATAATTGTGATTTTAGTTACTTTGCGCAAACAGAAATTGTTCTATCTTAAGACTTTTCAATAGGTCTAAAAGAAGCTCAGTTTTGAAAGTCTGATGCTCTCTATACCTTCAGGCTAATTGTCAGCTTTTCTGTTACTATTCCACCGTTTTTTCACCAAAAACTCGTTTTATACTCATTTTATAGACCCGCCAAATTCGGTGCTAATTCGTAGTCTGGCATACCATTTCGAGATAATACTTACCCAAAACTTTAAAGAGAGATGGCAAACCCATGAAGATTCAGCAAAATCCTCGGTACTAACTGGGCGATCGCTCAACTTAGGGATTATCGTCAAAAACATCGTTGAAGGTTTTGTTACTAGCGCTTATACAGGACGTCGTTATGCAAACTGCTTTTCTTACTTCTCAAATTACTGTCGTAGAACCTCAGGGTCATATCAATGCGGCGACTGTCGTAGACTTTCAACAACAACTGGCAACCGCTATCTCAGCCCAGCAACGCCAGGTTATTCTGATCGACATGAGCCAGGTTGAGTCTCTCGACAGCGCTGGCTTGATGGCGCTTGTATCGGCCTTAAGCTCGGCACAACGCCTCAACCACCGCTTTAGCCTCTGCTCAATCTCACCTTCAATTCAAATTATTTTTGAGTTAACTCAACTCGATCGCGTCTTTGAGATCTTTCAAGACCGTGTAGCCTTTGAAGCAGCGATCGCTTAATTCAACTGAGTTGTTCTCAACCTTCTTACCTGCTGTTTATTCAGCGGGTGTTCTCGTGACTGGAATTACCGAATTTCGGTTGATCCAGGGTGCCTCTCGCTGCTGCACATTACTGCGGAAAGCAACTGGCTGACATTGACCGCATCGGTTTCTTAGCTCAGATTGAACGGTTACTAAAAAGATTTCAGTATAGTAGTAGGGCGAATTACTGAAAGGCAGTGATCGTTTCTGGAACCGATAGAGAGCGTTTGCCGTGGCTGTTGCAGTTGAAGAATTACTGACTCCCGATATTTTGAAACCTGCTCGTTATTTAGGTAATGAGTTAGGGGCGGTACATAAACCGTGGCATGATGCTGCGGTGCGCTGGGTGCTGACCTACCCGGAAATCTATGAAGTTGGAGCTTCTAATCTCGGAC
>CBIHQL010000201.1:0-7280 GCA_966211855.1 uncultured bacterium | reverse complement strand
ACTCGTGCTGGAACACTTTTTCAAAGATGCTCAGCTCAGAGCCGCTCATTAGTTTATGAATTTTGTTAAAAAATTCAGTAATGGTATTTTTGGGTTCAGCTTTAATACCATATTGCACAATTACGGTATCTAAAACGCCCATTTTCTTTTGATCATCTTTGATCATTTCCTTGAAGCGATGACGAATATCTTGATCGTTAATTTCGCTAATGAAGCGTTGTTCGTTGGCGATGATTAGTTCTTGAATAGCTCTTATATCAGCCAATTTGGTACCAATCATCATCCGCTTTGTATCGTCAAGCGTCGTTACCATTTCTAAGCTCTCCTCGTCAGTAATCATAGGATCAGAACTACTTTGAGGTTACTAACGGGGTCATCAGGCTTCATCCTTCTCTTGGTGGAGACAAACATTGAGTCAAGAGGTAGACGTAGAGAAGTGTCTTATCAAGCAGGCTCTGCATTTTTCTAGGTATTGATGTAAGTAGTTCGCTCAAAGATTTGGTATAAATTTTGAATTTTTGTGTGATTAAAATAATCATGGTGTGCATGCACAAGTTTATTTGCTAAAAAATCCATCTAAAGAGAGAGATGGTAAGAGATAAATCTATATTTCTTTGCCGATCCTAGTTTTTGAAACCCCATTTATAAACTAGAAAAAGTGACTCTAATGGCTTGAGACTGTCAAATTTGGATGGTGAAAGGATGTGTAGCGATCGCGCCATTCAAGTGGTCTCAAAACTTTAATTTTCCTACCTTCTCAACAATGCCCCTCGGAGCCTATTCATGCAAACTTACGATGTTGTGATTATTGGTGCAGGTCATAATGGCCTGGTCTGTGCTGCCTATCTGCTCAAGGCAGGTTATAGTGTGCTGCTGTTAGAAAAGCGATCGGTGCCGGGTGGTGCAGCAACGACTGAAGAAGCTATCCCTAACGAGGCTCCTGGCTTTAAGTTCAACCTCTGCGCGATCGACCATGAGTTTATTCACCTGGGGCCTGTGGTCGAAGAACTAGAGCTAGAAAAATATGGCCTGGAATATCTCTATTGTGATCCGGTCGTATTTTGCCCCCACCCCGATGGCAAATACTTTTTAGGTCATCGCTCGGTTGAGAAAACCTGTGCCGAAATTGCCCGCTACAGTGAGCGAGATGCCCGCAAATATGCCGAATATACTGATTTCTGGCAACGGGTGATCAACGCCATGATCCCGATTTTCAACGCTCCCCCCAAGTCAGTCGTTGATATTGCAGGCAACTACAACACTCAAAAAATTAAGGATCTATTTTCGGTCATTGGCTCACCCGACAAAACCTTAGATTTTGTCCGCACGATGCTGACCAGTGCTGAAGACATTCTCAATGAGTGGTTTGACTCTGAGTTTTTGAAAGCGCCTTTAGCTCGACTCGCTGCTGAACTTGGTGCTCCGGCTTCGCAAAAAACCAATGCGGTCGGTGCCATTATGATGGCGATGCGTCACCACCCTGGTATGGCAAGACCTCGTGGCGGTACAGGAGCTTTGGTTCAGGCGTTGCTGAATTTGGTTAAGAGTTTAGGCGGTGTTGTTTTAACCGAGCAGCATGTAGACAAGGTGTTGATTGATGATGGCAAGGCAGTCGGGGTGCGAGTTGCGAATGGCACTGAATACCGAGCTACTAAGGGCGTGATCTCTAATATTGATGCCAAGCGGTTGTTCTTGCAGTGTATGGATGAAGCCGATGTTGATGCGGCTGACCCCGAACTGCGAGAGCGACTCGATCGCCGAATTGTCAATAATAACGAGACGATTCTCAAGATTGATCTGGCTTTGTCAGAACCCTTGCGGTTTGAGCGCTATAACCATCAAGATGCCTACAATATTGGCTCCATCTTGATTGCTGACTCGGTCAAGCATGTTGAGGTGGCTCACTACGAGCCGAGCGTGGGCAAAATCCCTGACGCTGATCCGTCGATGTATGTGGTAATGCCCAGTATGCTCGACCCATCACTGGCTCCTGAAGGGAAACATACGGTGTGGATCGAGTTCTTTGCCCCCTATCAAATTGATGGTGCTGAGGGCACAGGTTTGAAGGGCACAGGTTGGACGGATGAACTTAAGAATAAAGTCGCCGATCGCTGTGTCGAAAAGTTGGCAGAATATTCGCCAAACCTCAAGCACTCTGTGATTGCACGCCGAGTTGAAAGCCCTGCTGAGTTGGGTGAACGACTGGGAGCCTACAAGGGCAACTACTATCACATCGATATGACGCTCGATCAGATGGTGTTCTTCCGCCCGTTACCAGAGCTTGCCAACTACAAAACCCCGATTGAGGGCTTGTTTTTGACTGGAGCGGGTACTCACCCCGGTGGCTCGATTTCGGGGATGCCGGGACGCAACTGTGCTCGGATCTTTTTGCACGCTCAACAACCGTTTGCATCGACGTTATCGGATGCCGGAAATTCGCTGAAGTCGGTGGCTAAATCGGTGTTTGGTATGAACTAAAAGCGTTTCGCCTTGTAAGTGCGTGGGGCGGGTTTAGTAGATAGGTTATTGACTGTAGAGTTCACTTGACTATGAAACCCGCCCTTACAGCTATCTGCCGTCATCACCCTATCTAATTACTTCAAATCCAATAATCCTGTTTCTTTGAGCTTAGGGTTAAACCGGATTTGCGTTTGTAGCCCCCGTGCTTGTAGCTGAGCGAGAATCTGTTCTTCGACACGTCGGGCAACTTGCTTGAGAGTTTTAATCTGTGCTAACTCGTCAATGGCTGTGGCGTAAGCGGCTTGCTCGTCCGGTGTCATCAGTTGTTTGACATCAATGGGTTGTGTCCAAGCAGATTGTGATTCAACATTGCCAGGTGGAATAGTGCCATTTTCCGCAATCCAAGCTTCTCGAATTGCTTCTAGCTCGGTGCGGTTGGGGCGATCGCTAATTTTGACTTTTACCCAATGGCAAGCTTGAGGTTGTCGAATCAAATGCTGTAGCAAACTTAGAGAAATATCTCGCGAATAACCAATAAATTGCAGCGTTTTTGCCGCATCGAAAATTGCATAAACTCCAACTTTACCTTGCAGTTGCGGGTTAACTTCGCCTTGCTCATCTAGATAAGGCAGTACCTCTAACTTGGCTAAGGTTGCTTGTTCACTCATAAGATTCCTGAAAAGATTGAACTCAATAAATGTTTGGATTAGTAGAAAAATTCTTGGTCTTAAATAGTACAGCCGACACTTATTTAATAAATATATCTCTGCAATAACTCACATTTACTATAGAAACCTTGCCTTGATTAGCCTAAGCGATCGTAGGCTCGTCGTTCATTAACCTTTAAATATCATAAATTAAGAATTATAAATTTTAGTGCTAAATCATTTCTCGTCCTATGAGTTTGGGAAGTACCTATAGCCATAAATTATCGAGCAAATTAGGTGAATTTCTCCCGACGTAACTCACTCCATAGTGATAGAAAACTGCGTTGCTAACTGATGTCTTACCTGAGGTATACAGATTGCTGTAGTGAGATCAATAGCCTGAAGTTAATAGGCAAGCTGTAACTTGCACATCAAAAAGTTAATAGGTAAAAGATAGGAGGAATTTATGGTAGATCCAAACAAACGCGATCGCCGCGACGACATTAATGAACCCGATGAGAACCGTGATCCGATCTCTGGTCAACCCGGTGCGCATCCGGTAGGCACAGGAATTGGAGCCGCTGGTGTGGGTGCCGTAGGTGCCGTGGTTGGCGGTGTGATTGGTGGCCCTGTAGGTGCCGTGGTTGGTAGTGCTGTGGGTGCCGTTGCCGGTGGCCTGATTGGTAAAGGTGCCGCAGAAT
Source organism: uncultured bacterium (assembly GCA_966211855.1). Taxonomy (GTDB): domain Bacteria; phylum Cyanobacteriota; class Cyanobacteriia; order FACHB-46; family FACHB-46; genus CBIHQL01. The sequence continues at coordinate 3,472 of CBIHQL010000201.1, read as the reverse complement.
CGGTTGACCCGACTGTTGAGGATGCTTACTGGCGCGAACAGCACAGCTCTCGACCCTACTACGAGAAGGGTCGCACCTACGATGACTATCAACCCGCTTATCGCACTGGGTATGAAGGTTACACCCGCCATGGTGTAGCAGGAAAGACTTTTGAGGATGCAGAACCTGATCTGCGCAAAGATTATGATACTCACCGTACTACCCAAGGCCGTGATCAAGGTTTTACCTGGGATAAAGCAAAACATGCAGCTCGTGATGCTTGGGATCGGGTAGATAACACTGTGAGAGGCGATCGCGATTTGACCACGACCGCTGGTCAAAATGCTCAACAGGTCAATCTCTACGAAGAACGACTCGTTGCTGATAAAAACCGCGTCAAAACTGGTGAAGTCAACGTCGGCAAGCGTGTAGAAACTGAAACCGCTCGCGTAGATGTGCCTGTTGAAAGAGAGCGCGTGGTTATCGATCGCACCACCCCAACGGGTGCGGGTACTCCGGTTGACCCCGGCAGTGTAGACTTCCACGAAGGCGAAGTTGCACGGGTAGAAGTTTACGAAGAGCAAGCTGACATCCACAAGGAAGCTGTGGTGCGTGAGGAAGTGCGCATCCGCAAGGAAGTTGAGCAAAAGACCGTGCAAGCTGAAGAGAAAATCCGCCGTGAAGAGTTAGATATTGACTCTCAGGGGCAAAATATCGTCGATCGCACGGGTCGTACCGATCGCACCGATCGCCGTTCTTAGTGATTAAGGCTGCAATAAAGGCTTAACCTCTTTCCTAGGCCGTCTCCTACGAGGAAAGGGGTGCCAGAACTAGGACGAGGTTGATTGAGAATCATAGTCATGAGTGAAGGGTGAGCAACGGCTTGCCCTTTTTCTTGGCGATCGCTTTTCTCCTTTATTCGCAGAGCACCCAGCCCGTAAAATTAGGAAATGACACAGCAATTTTCATTTCCAGAAATTCCTGACTGCGCTTGGCAACGCCCGATTGGTTTGGGGTGGGACAAGCCCTACACAGTACGATATGCCAGCAACTTAGACGATGGCCCCTGGCACGGCATGCCTTTAGGAGGCTTTGGGGCTGGGTGTATCGGTCGCTCTTCTCGCGGAGACTTTAACCTCTGGCACATCGACGGTGGCGAACATATCTTTCAAAATATTCCTGGCTGCCAGTTTAGTGTTTTTGAGCAAGTTGGTGACCAAACTCCACAAGCCTATGCGCTCTCTACACAACCGCCCACCGATGGCACCTTAGCGCAGTGGCAGTGGTATCCCACCCAAAGCCAACAGGCAAATGACGGTAGCTCTGGAACTTACTCGGCGTTATATCCGCGTAGTTGGTTTACCTATGCGGGGGTGTTGCAAGCGGAGATCACTTGCGAGCAGTTTTCACCGATTTGGGCGCACAACTACCAAGAAACCAGCTACCCGATCGCGATTTTTGCATGGACGGTGCGTAACCCAACCGATCAGCCGATGACGTTGAGCATCATGCTGAGTTGGCAAAATTTAGTAGGTTGGTTTACCAATGCCAATAAATCGCCAGAAGTCAAAGTTAGAGATGACGGTAGCCCAGTTTACGAATATCAACCCCGTCTGGGCGAAAGTCAGGGCAACTTTAACCAGTGGATTGCTGACAACCACCGAGTCGGCTGCTTGCTCGATCGCACCGGACGAGATGCTCAGCAGTTGCCTCAAGAAGGCGAGGGACAGTGGGCGATCGCAACTAGTGCCCATCCTTACCGCACCGAAGTTTTTTACCACACTCGTTGGAACCCAGCAGGAGACGGTAGCGATCTGTGGCAAACCTTTGCGCGGGATGGCTCTCTCGCTGATTGTGCTGATGAAACTCCCGCTGGGGCTGGTGAGCAAACCGGAGCTGCGATCGCTCTACGGTTTACTTTGGCACCCGGTCAATCTTTCCAAGTGCCGTTTGTCGTCGCTTGGGATTTCCCGGTCACCGAGTTTGCGGCAGGTGTAGAGTACTATCGCCGCTACACCGATTTTTTTGGGCGCAACGGTCACAATGCTTGGTCGATGGTGCGGACGGCACTGAACCATTACCAAGATTGGCAGCAAGCGATCGCAGCTTGGCAACAACCGATTTTGCAGCGAGACGACCTGCCCAGTTGGTTCAAAATGGCGTTGTTCAACGAGTTGTACGACCTCACTGATGGCGGCACCTTGTGGAGTGCAGCGAGCGATCGCGATCCGGTAGGGCAGTTTGCGGTGTTAGAGTGCATCGACTACCGCTGGTACGAGAGTCTAGACGTGCGGCTCTACGGTTCGTTTGGGCTGTTGATGCTCTGGCCCGAACTCGAAAAAGCGGTGGTGCGAGCCTTTGCCAGAGCCATTCCCACTGCCGACGATCGCACCCGCGTGATTGGCTACTACTACACCATCGGGACTCCCAGCCCGACCGCACTGCGAAAAGTCCTCGACGCGACCCCCCACGACTTAGGCGCACCCAACGAGCATGTCTGGGAGAAAACCAATTACACCAGCTATCAAGACTGCAATCTCTGGAAAGATTTACCTAGCGATTTTGTCTTACAGGTCTACCGCGATTATTTGCTCACAGGTGCCAAGGATGTCGAATTTTTAGCCGATTGTTGGCCTTCGATCATCAAAGCGCTGGCTTATCTCAAAACCTTCGACTTAGATGGGGATGGCATCCCCGAAAACTCAGGTGCCCCTGACCAAACCTTTGACGACTGGAGACTGCAAGGCATCAGCGCCTACTGTGGTGGGTTGTGGATTGCTGCATTAGAAGCCGCGATCGCCATTGGTCAAATTCTCGCAACTCAAGCACCTGAAACCGTCAGTGTGGATGCCGGGGAAGTCAGAACTGCGATCGCCACCTATCAAACCTGGTTAACGCAATCTCGACCGCTCTATCAAGCCAAACTCTGGAACGGTCAATATTACCGTCTTGATAGTGATAGCGGTTCTGATGTGGTGATGGCTGATCAACTCTGCGGTCAGTTCTACGCTCGATTGCTCAATCTGCCAGATGTGGTGCCTGCTGACTGTGCCCGCTCTGCTCTCCAAACTGTGTATGACGCTTGTTTTCTCAAGTTTCATAATGGTGAATATGGAGCCGCGAATGGGGTCAAACCTGATGGCTCTCCAGAAAATCCCAAAGCTACCCATCCCCTAGAGGTTTGGACAGGGATTAACTTCGGTCTCGCTGCATTCTTGCTACAGATGGAGATGAAGGCTGAGGCATTCCGGCTGACGCAAGCAGTGGTGCAGCAAATCTACGAGCATGGTCTGCAATTCCGCACACCAGAAGCGATTACTGCTCAGGGTACATTTCGCGCCAGCCACTATCTACGGGCAATGGCTATTTGGGCAATTTACGGTGTTTTCACAGAGTTTGGCACTTAATCAACTCTTAAAAATCCGTAAATTCCTAAAGATTGCGCTATTTTTTGGGCATTTTGAGGATAGCTTGGCTTAGACTGCCTTGGCTT
>CBIHQL010000200.1:0-7292 GCA_966211855.1 uncultured bacterium | reverse complement strand
TGAGACTGAGTTTCACCCCACTCAACTCCACCAAAAAGAAACTGTTTTTACGATTGGCAATGGTTATTTAGGCACTCGTGGCAGTTTTGAAGAAGGCTATCCCAATGCTTGGCCTGCCACATTAATTAATGGGGTATATGATGATGTGCCTATCGTTCATACAGAGTTAGCCAACTGCCCAGATTGGTTGCCACTTGTCATTTTCATCAACGGCGATCGCTTCCGACTCGATGAAGGCCAAGTATTAGGCTATCAACGCTGGCTCGATATGAATCGGGGAGTGTTGGTACGCAAAGTACGTTGGCGGAGCGCTAACAACCAAACCTTAGAGATTCAATTTGAACGGTTTGCTAGTTTAGCCGATCAACACGTCCTCGCGATTCGCTGTCAAATCACCCCCCTCGATTTTGCAGGTCTAATAGAAGTTCATGCCAGCTTAAACGGTTACCCTGATACTCAGGGCGTGATGCACTGGGAGTGGGTCAACCAAACGGTTAAGGGCGATCGCGCTACCCTGCATGTCCGCAGTCGTCACTCCAAGATTGACCTCGGCATGGCTACCCGTCTAGCAGTGTCAGAAAATGCTGAAGCTCAGATCCAGCCGATGAACTGCCAAGGCTATCCAACTTTGATGGCAACTTACCAAGCCAAGGCAGGTGAAATCGTCACCATTGAGAAAGTGGTTACAGTCTTCACCTCCCGCGAAGCGATCGCCCCCGCTCAACTGGCAACCGCCAAGCTTGCCGAACTCCCCGACTACACCAAGCTCTTAGCCGCACAGGTCGATGCTTGGGCTAAAGTTTGGGATACCTGCGATATCGAAATTGAAGGCGATCACACCGCGCAGTTGGCGGTTCGCTACAACCTGTTCCAAATGCTGATCGCCGCCCCTCAAAGCGACGATCGCGTCAGCATCCCTGCCAAAACCCTCTCTGGCTTCGGCTACCGGGGTCACGTCTTCTGGGATACCGAAATCTTTATCGTTCCCTTCCTCACTTTCACCCAACCCCAGATCGCCCGCAATCTACTGACCTATCGGTATCACACCTTGCCCGGTGCTCGTCGCAAAGCTCAAGAAGCGGGTTATGAAGGCGCAATGTTCGCTTGGGAAAGTGCCGATACAGGTCATGAAGTCACCCCTCGCTGGGTTCCTGGCCCCCACGGCCCCGAACTGATCCGGATCTGGTGCGGTGACATCGAACTGCACATCACCTCCGATATTGCTTACGCGGTTTGGCATTATTGGCAAACGACGGGTGATGTTGAGTGGATGCTATGCTACGGAGCCGAACTGATTTTAGATACTGCTTCCTTCTGGGGTAGCCGTGCTGAATGGAACGCTGAGCGGGGTTGTTATGACGTGCGGGATGTGATTGGCCCCGACGAAAACCACGACCACGTTGATAACAATGCCTTTACCAATCGCATGGTGCAGTGGCATTTGGCGACTGCGATCGATTTGATGGTGTGGCTGCGGCGTGAACATCCTGAACAAGCGATCGCTCTAGAACAACAACTGGATATCACAAGCGATCGCCTCGAACGCTGGGCAAGCATCATCAAACACATCGCAGTGCTGCACGACCTAGAAACCGGGTTGATCGAGCAATGCGAAGGCTTCTTTAATCTCATTGATATTAACTGGGATGAATACCAAGACCGGACTCGCTCGATGCAGGCGATCTTGGGCATTGAAGCGACCAGCGAGCGGCAAAGTCTCAAGCAAGCCGATGTTGTGAGGGTGCTGTACCTGCTGCGTGACTCGGCCTTTGCGCAACACACTTTACCGGGATACGATCGCCAAACTTTACAAGTCAACTGGGACTACTACAATCCCCGTACCGATCACACCTTTGGTTCTTCTCTCGGCCCCCCGGTGCATGCAATTTTGGCGTGCGAATTGGGTAAGACTGCCGAAGCGTACGAACACTTCATGCGGGCTGCTCTCGTCGATCTCGATGACACCCGCAAAAATGCAGTCGAAGGGATTCACGCTGCCTCGGCTGGCGGAATTTGGCAAGCGGTTGTGTTTGGGTTTGGCGGGATTCGCTTAACCGCAGATGGCCCTATTGCTGCCCCTCGCCTCCCCGCTGGCTGGACTCGTCTGAAGTTCAAAATGCTGTGGCGAGGTCAAGAATTTGCCTTTGATTTGCGTCCCAGCACAACTACAATTAGCACTCGCGATCGCTCCATTCAAGGCGTGATTTTCGATCTAGATGGCGTTCTGACTGATACTGCTGAATTCCATTACTTAGGCTGGAAGCAGCTTGCGGATGAAGAAGGCATTCCTTTTGACTGGCAAGCGAACGAAGCTTTACGAGGTTTATCCCGGCGAGATTCTTTGCTGAAGTTGCTTGGCGATCGCACCGTTACCGAAGCCCAACTTGAGGAGATGATGGATCGCAAAAACCGCTACTACCTAGATCTGATTGCCGGAATTACCCCCGACCATCTCCTGCCCGGAGTCTTGCCTTTATTAGATAGTCTCAAAGCCGCAGGCATTAAAGTTGCGATCGGTTCTGCCAGCAAGAATGCTCAAGAAGTGATTCAACGCTTAGGGATTGCCGATCGCGTAGACTCAATCTCCGATGGCTATAGCGTGGCTAACTCTAAGCCTGCCCCCGATCTCTTCCTCCATGCTGCTGCTCAAATTGGCATTGACCCAGAGCATTGTGTGGTTGTCGAAGATGCTGGCTCTGGTGTAGAAGCGGCTCTCGCTGCGGGGATGCGTGCTGTAGGTCTAGGCCCAGCAGACAGAGTGGGTGCTGCCCATGTCATCTTGCCTAATTTGGCTACCACTACTTGGGAAACCTTACGAAGTCAAATCTTAGCAATCGCCCTTCACCCAGCACCCATCGGTGAAGCGGCCCTTGTCACCACTCAACTCTAACTAACCGTTTAAAGTTCCCTCTTTCATGAGGCTATCGGCTCCTTAAAGCATGACTTTAGGGGGCCTTTTTCGCGCTCAGAATTGACAATGTAATCGTTAGAGCTAGCAGGGTTAAAGAGAAAGCCGACTACCGCTCTATGTTGAACAGCAATCGGCTGGCAAAGATGTTGGTTACAGGAATGACGGATCGATGACCAGCTTCCTGACTGTTCTTGAATAGCTGTCTATAACTACAGGAGGGCGGTCAACGAAGATCGACCCACGGTTGCAAGTTACTTAGCTAGAAAACCCTGAATTTGAGCTAAGGCAGCTTTGGCAATGTTAAACACAGCCCAGCTACCAGCCAGAATAACTGGCAGTAATACCACGACCACGCGAAAATCCAAGTCCATATCTCGGTCTCCTTTTTAACCAGAGATTAAAGATTTTTGAATAGTTCTCATCTTCATTATTTAACCAACTGGCACTTTTGTCATAGCAATCAAAATTCCTAGGGTGTGAAACCGAGGTCTGTGCCCTTCCCAGCATGAACGAGCGCTAACTTTTCATACCGTTGAGCATGCTCGATTAAATCGGCAACTTCATGCTCGCTGAGTTCTCGCACCCGCTTGCCTGGTATGCCCACAACTAGCGATCGCGGTGGTACATCTTTGGTCACGACAGCCCCAGCTCCGATGATGCTACCTGCCCCAACTCGCACACCATCTAAAACGATCGCCCCAATCCCAATCAAGCTGCCTTGCTCAATGTAGGCGCTATGGACTACGGCACGATGACCGACGGTAACATGGTCTTCTAAAACCGTGGGCTTGCCCGGATCACCGTGGAGAATGGCTCCATCTTGAATATTGCAACTAGCTCCGATTTCAATCCGCTCAACATCCGCTCGCACCACCGCACCATACCAAATGCTGGCTCCAGCCGCGATCGCCACATTACCAACTACGGTTGCGTTCGGCGCGACAAATGCAGCTTGCGAGGTATCCGGATCAGGCCAATAGGTAGCAGAATGCATCGAAGAAGTTGGGAAGAATAACTCAACAGTAGGCAGAGGTTCTTACGGGAATCTCAGAACGCCATCCAGGGCAAGACGTCCCTAGCTATAATAAAGCCACTGGCACTGATGTAGAAACATACGCGGATACGCACTTCATGATGACTCCTGGCTTGCAATATCCAATTTTTGGCCCGGAAATTCAGTGCCCTCACTGTCGTCAAACAATTCCGGCTCTGACGCTTACAGATACTTATCTTTGTCAACGTCACGGTGCTTTTGAAGCCAATCCGGAAACGGGAGAGCTGATTCATTTGCAATCTGGACGGCATTGGCGGCGGTGGAATAATGAATGGTACCGACAGCATACTCACCCTGATGGAATTCGCTTTGAAATCCATGAAGCGCTAGATCGCTTGTATACGCAGGGGTATCGAGCCACGCGGGTGATTATTGCTCAACGTTATAAAGATCTAATTAGCGCTTATTTAGAGCGAAGTACGCCTTGGCGGGGGCAGGCAGATGCACCTCGGCCTCGGCTTTACGGTCTGCCCGTAGAGTTTAGCCCCACCCCAGCAGAAGATCCCTGTTGGGATGTGATCAATTTTGATCTGGAAAAAGAACCCGGCGCGCCTGTGCGTTATCCTTATTTCCGGTTATTTGAATAAGTTTCTATTGTCACTTCTGAGTTAACTAACCAGCGCTTGGCTGACTATTCGGCGCACTCCACGAGCGATGCACCACGTTTCTATTCGGACTGCTAATATTCATCGGGCGATCGCCTTCTACGAGAAGTTAGGATTTGAGGTCAACGAACGGTTTACCACGGGGTATACCTTGGCCTGTTGGATGGAAGGGTTGGGAGGCCGGATTGAGTTGATCCAAATTCCTGAGCCTCGTCCGGCTGCAGATGCGTTTGGCGATGAGCATTACACGGGCTACTATCATCTCTCATTTGACCTGACCCACATCACAGATGATCTGCCCGATTGGCTGTCACAGTTGCAAGCCAAGTTCGCGGAGGCCGGGGAAGAACACCTCAAGGTTTTGCTAGCACCAACCCAGCAAATGATTGGCGATCGCGTTTATGAAGTGGCGTTTCTTGCAGATGCCGATGGACTACCTTTGGAATTTATTCGGGTAATGGGTCGTGAGTAGTGATCCGCTAGAAGGGTTTGTCAATAACTGGGCTTATCTCAAGGCAGAGCTAGCTTGGCTCGATCGCTTGCTGGGTTTGGCAGTTGCGCGACACCGACAAGAGCGACAGGCAATCGAACGGGTCGCTCACTCTCGCGCCGATCGCGTGACGAGTCATTGGTGGCAAGGGTTAATTGCCTTAGATCGCGAAGCAGGCTATGACGAATGCAGCCCTCAAAAACTCAATCCGCAAGGTCACTCCACCCCAAAAACAAGCTATCAACAACAGCTCGAAACTCGCATTCAAACCAGCCGACAGCAAGGAGTTGGGCTGGGATTACCGGGGTTGTGCGATCGCCTGCATCTAACCCCCTTTGAAAAGAATTTAATTCTGATGAGCTTGGCTCCAGAAATTAACCGCCGCTACGCTAAGCTCTACAGTTACTTACAGAGCAGCAGCGAGTCGCCCAAAGAAAATCGCATCTCGGTAGAGTTAACGCCAACGTGCTCTAGCTTCGATCTACCCACGGTCGATCTTGCCCTACGGTTGCTCTGTCGCACTGATCTGGAATGGCGAAAAGGTCGAGCCTACTTAAATTCTCAGTCTCGCTTAATTCAAAGTGGCTTACTCCAGTTAATTGCTTGTGGCGAGGAACCTCTACTGGCACGGCGCTTAAAGCTAATTGACCCTCTGGTGGAATATTTGTTAGCAGAAAACCCGACAGCGCAGGGTTTAGAGACACTGCTTCAGTTCAACTCGTTACCCCCAGAGCGGCGGCTACTACGATTGCAGCAGGTAACTCCCAACACGACTTGGGAGCAGTTGATCTTACCGACTCCACTCTTGACGACCTTGCAGCACCTCAGCGATCGCGTGCAATTTTGGCCTGAAGTTGAGCAGGCTTGGCAAACCACCACACAACAGCCTAAATCTGCTTCGCCCCTAGTACCAGGGATGAGCGTGATGCTGGTGGGGAGTGCGGGTACCGGCAAAACAATGGCAGCAGAGGCGATCGCTCATCATTTAGATCAAGACCTCGCCTATGTTGATTTAGCTTGTTTGCCAACCGAAGATTTTTCGCGGTTGATGCAGGTGATTCTGGCTCAAGCCCCGAAAGTACTGTTATTGCTGTCAGCACATCTATGGCTAGGACGCGCTTCTGGTCTGAACGAGGCAGATCTGCACTTTTTTTGGCAGCAGCGGCGGCAACAACTGGGCATTACGTTGTTTAGCGCGGCATCTCGGCAGACGATCAAGCAAACTTGGCGACAACAAGCCGATCAAGTTTTAGAGTTTCCGTGGCCCACCCCCGGCGATCGCTTGAAGTTGTGGCAGCAGACTTTTCCCGCGACCGTGCCTCTAGACCCCGATATTGATTGGCAACTACTGGCTCACAAGTTCTCACTGAGTGGGGGTGAAATTCGGGCGATCGCTCAAGCCGCAACGGTTTACGCCGCCGCAGACTCACCCACCTTACAAGTCAAGATGGCTCATATCCTGCAAGCACTTCAGCAGAAAACAGCCAAACAGCCTTGAGCTTCGTTTATCCGGTATCTATTAATTTCATAGTGGCAATTGCAGGTTAGATGCAGCAGTTAAACCCTGATGACGAGGCAGCTTTTACAGTTCGCCATTACTTGACCAAAGACTCACCATATTCAACGCGAACAGTCATCTCTCCGCGCCCCTCCCGTTTAACTTTGCCGATTTGCACAGCATTGTAGAGGGCTTCTAAACTTTCTAAATCAGCGGCTTTGTAGCCTTTGATGGCTAAAACTTGGCGGATGAGTCCCTCAGACTCGACGCTGAGGCAACCCGTTTTAAATGCAGATTCCACAAGCGTTTGGATCATAGTTCTTATCTCGCAAACTGCCACCTCTAATATCTGATACCGATGCCGATTTAGAATTGATTGAGATCCGCCAAACGGCGTGAGTTTAACCGCATTTTGTTGTGATTTGTATCACTGATCACAGTGCCATTAGAGGGTTGAAGTTTCTGCTTTTTTGATTAAAAACCTCAATTTTCAGTATTTTGGCGATCGCAAATCTGAGCAGAAAACAGTAAGAAATGTTGGAATCCCGGCAATCTGGTGATTTAATGCCCATAGTATCGGGGTGAATCATCTGCCTGAGTGGTGCGACCAAGACAAGGCAGTTGAGGGTGGTGAGGAGCGAGACACATGGTTTATTCTCAAAATTCGTATCAACCATCGGTGCTAGAACTGGCACGGGCAGGCAATCTTCGAGCTATTGCCTACTGGCTTAACA
>CBIHQL010000199.1:0-7296 GCA_966211855.1 uncultured bacterium | reverse complement strand
ACAGTTAATGCTGCCAATTTTGTATGAATCAGAAGTAGAAATTGAGGTGTGGCGACAACGATTTAGCCAAGGTTTAGAACGTCTGGTTCAACACACTCAGTTAGATACTATCGAATCTCGCCAAACTGCCCTCTTAGGTGTGGGGTATCAAACTAATTTTTACTTGCAATATCAAGGTAAAGAAGATCGAGATTTGCAAGTTAAATACGGTCAGTTAATTCATCGAATAGTTACTGCTAATTATCCGCAATGGTCGCATCCTGTTCCGATGCCAAAGCTAGGTAGCGATCGCAAAATTCGGGTAGGTTATATTTCTAGCTGCCTCTGGGGACATACCGTTGGTAAGCTGTTTTCGGGCTGGGTGCGACACCATAACTCCCAAATTTGTGAGGTTTTCTGCTATCATATTGGGCAGACCGTTGATGCAATTACTGAGACCTTTCGGCAACACAGCCATACTTTTCGGCATTTACCCCTGCAAGATAATTTGGAGGCAGATTTTACGACCACGGCTCAGGTAATCCGGCAAGACGAATTGCATATTTTGGTCTTTTTAGATCTGGGGATGCATCCCTTTTTAACTTCACTCGCAGGGTTGCGTTTGGCTCCGATTCAATGTGTTAGTTGGGGGCATCCAATTACGTCGGGTCTACCCACCATTGATTACTTCTTGTCTAGTGAACTGATGGAGCCGGACACAGGCGATCGCTCTTATGCAGAGCAGTTGATTCGCCTCCCTAATTTAGGCATCGCTTATACCAAACCCAACTTACCAAAGCTCCGCAAAACTCGCTCTCATTTTCAGTTGCGAAAGGAAGCGATCGTTTATTTGTGCTGCCAATCTCTGTTTAAATACTTGCCTCAACATGACTTTATTTTTGTAGAGATTGCTCAACAAGTTCCCCAAGCACAGTTCGTTTTTGTTTCTGGATTCAACAGTCTCTTAACTCAGCGTTTTACTCAGCGATTGCAACGAGCTTTTGCTGCCGTAGGTTTAGATGCTTCAGATTATTGTGTGATTTTGTCACGCCAAGAACAAGAAGACTATTGGCAACTCAATCTATTGTCAGATGTGTTTTTAGATACGTTGAGTTGGTCTGGAGGCAATACCACGCTAGAAGCGATCGCCTGTGATTTACCTGTGGTGACTTATCCAGGTGAGTTTATGCGGGGTCGCCATTCTTACGCGATTTTGCAAAGATTAAATGCATCTGAAACGATCGCCCAAACTGTTGAAGAATATATAGAAATTGCCGTTAAGTTAGGAAAAGATGAACAGTGGCGATCGCAAATTGTACAAAAAATGCGCGACCACCATCACCAGCTGTATGATGATCCCGCTTGTGTGATCGCTCTAGAAACTTTCTATCAACAAGCTATTAATAGTTATCTAAATAGGTAGAGACTTATTTGACTTGTAATTTTTAGAATTTCGCATGTCTAACTGGATAGAAAATTATCAAAAAGCAAGTTCGCTTCATCAGCAAGGCCAACTTCTTTTGGCAGAACAATACTACCAACAAGCTCTAGATTTAGCACCTGAACAAGATCAGATTTGGAGCAAATTTGCTCAGCTCTATATCCAGACAGAGCGTTATATTGAAGCCCAAAGATTAGTGTTAAAGGCGTTAGAAATTGCTCCAAGAACTGGGTTGTATCATTATTACTTGGGGCTGGTTTTTGAAAAACTTAATGATATTAACCAAGCCATTCAAGCTCAGAGAAATGCAATTACCTTAGATCCGAAACTTTTAGATAGCTACATGACGCTAGGGCGGCTTTTAACTGAAGTGAATGATTTAGCGCAAGCTACAGGTGTTTATCAACAAGCGATCGCTCAACATCCTCATTCAGCCAATGCTCATCACGCTCTCGGTCAAATTCTGCTAACTCAATCCCAGTTTACAGAAGCGATCGCAACCTTAGAAACTGCTCATCAACTAAACTCCAGCGATCCCCAAATTTTAGCAACCTTAAGTGAAGCTTATCAGGCTGAAGCGACTGCTTACCAACTTCAAGCAGCCTTCTATTTAGGATTGGCGTATTATTGCCAAGATCAATTTAAAGCAGCAGCCGAACAATATGAGAAATTTCTGTCTTTATCTAATACTCTAGTTGATTCAAACTCTATTCAGCGAGTCTACCGCTGTTTAGGAGATTGTTATCAAAAGCTGGGCCAACTAAAGTTAGCAATTCAAACTTATCGGGCTGCGATTGAACATTGCCCTGAGGTTAAAGACTTTTATCAAAGCTTGATCAGTCTGTTGCGTCAGACCGGACAAACTCAGGCAGTCATTCAGGTAGCTGCGATCGCCTCTGAGAAATTTCCAGATACTATCTTGTTTCAACGCGATCGCTGGTTAACGTTGCCAGTTTTGTATCAATATCCTGATGAAGTTTTGCAATATCGGCAACATTTTGAGGCCGGATTAAAGAATTTAGCTAGTTCTATTTGCCTAGATACACCTGAAGCCCAGCAACAGATCTTAAAAGCTCTAGGGTATCAAACTAATTTTTATCTGCATTACCAGGGTCAAAATGACCGAGAGTTGCAATACCAGTATGGTCAATTGCTCCACCAGACTCTACAGTCTTTATTGCCACAGTGGGTACAGTTACGAACCATGCCACCCGTTCTAGAAAATGGCAAAATTCGGATTGGTTATATCTCCACTTGCATGTGGAAACAAACAGTTGGCTTGCTCTTTTTAGGCTGGTTGCAACATTGCGATCGCCAGAATTTTGAAGTTTATAGCTATCATTTACATCCTCAATCTGATGAGATTACGCAAAAATTTCAGCAAGCTAGCGATCGCTTATATCATTTACCCGCTCCATCATCTATTGAGTTAGATTATTTACACAAAGTGAGCGAGCGAATCACTCAAGACCAGCTCCATATTCTAGTGTTTCTAGATGTGGGAATGCACCCCTACATGAGTTTGTTATCAAGCTTACGTTTGGCTCCCATTCAATGCGTAACTTGGGGGCACCCTGTAACTACAGGCTCACCTACGATGGACTATTTCTTATCCAGTGAACTGATGGAGCCTCCAGGTGCAGAAGCTCACTACTCAGAGAAGTTAATCAAGCTGCCTGGAATCGGTATTACCTATGCTCAACCTGAACTGAGTGAAGCAGTTAAGACTCGGACTGACTTCCAACTTCGAGAAGACGCAATTCTCTATCTTTCGTGCCAGACTTTATTCAAATACTTACCGCAACACGACTATATCTTTGCAGCGATCGCCCAGCAAGTTCCGCAAGCACAATTTGCCTTCATCTCTCATAAAAATCCTGCAATTACTGAGCAGTTTTCTCAACGCTTGCAACGGGCCTTTGCTAACTATGGATTAAACAGTCAAGATTATTGTGTATTGTTACCTCGCTTAGGTCATCGTGACTATTTAAGTTTAAATTGTATCGCTGATGTGTTTTTAGATACCTTCGGCTGGTCGGGTGGAAATACCGCTTTAGAGGCGATCGCTTGTGGTTTAACAATTGTTACCTGTCCCGGAACGATGATGCGGAGTCGCCATTCCTACGCAGTCCTAAAAATGATGGAAATTACAGAAACAGTTGCTAGCAGTGAAGCAAACTATATTGAAATTGCTGTAAGACTAGGCTTAGATTCAAAGTGGCGAAATCAACTCAAAGAAAAGATTGTGATGAATCGAAGTTGCGTGTATCAAAGTGTCGCCTGCATCAAGACTTTAGAAAAATTTTATAGTGCGATCGCCAAAAAAGAAGCTAGTCCACACTTTAATTGATCTAGCTTTTTGAATTCAACTATTTTGAATGAGCATTTTGGCTCCTATCAAGATCCAATAAAAACTGAACTTTAAATTCTCAAGTCAACATTATGTCTCAGAATAATTCTTCTAACTCTCCATTAGATCATCTCATTTCACCAGAAATTAAGAATGACGAGTTTTATGCTGCAATTCAAAAAATTTCTAGGGAGGCAGACATCAAAACTGTTCTAGAAATTGGTTCTTCGTCAGGGGGGGGTAGTACCGAAGCCTTCGTTCGGGGATTGCGAGAAAACCCCAATAGACCAACTTTGTTTTGCATGGAGGTATCTGAAGCTCGATTTTCAGCGTTAAGCAATAGATATGCACAAGATAGCTTTGTAACCTGCTACAATCTCTCTTCTGTTGCTTTGTCAGAATTTCCTTCTAGAGAGGAAGTTATCGAGTTTTATCAAAATAATAAAACCAATCTAAATCAGTATCCTTTAAGCCAAGTTTTAGATTGGTTAGAACAAGATATCAATTATATTAAACAGTCAAAAGCAAGTACGGTTAATGTCAATGGCATCAAGAGAATCAAGCAAGATTATAATATTGATACCTTCGATTTAGTCTTAATTGATGGATCTGAATTCACTGGGAAATCAGAGTTTTGTGAAATATATGGTGCAAAGTTTATTTTGTTGGATGATATCACCACTTTCAAAAATTACGATAATCACCAAAAGCTTCTAAATGATAAAAATTATACTTTAGTTGCTTTTAATCCTAATACCCGTAATGGGTATTCTATTTTTAAGAGAATAAAAGATATACCTCTAAATAACCAAAGCTCTGATTCTTGGGAGCAAGCTGAGAAAATTCTTGTACAGAACATCATTAAGCCTGGAATGGTTGTTTTTGATGTTGGTGCTAATGTAGGAGACTACTCAGTTCTGTTTAGCGAACTAGTTTCATCGCAAGGAAAAGTCTATTCCTTTGAACCAGCATCAAGCACTTTTAAGAAGCTCCAAAGTAGAACTGAAAAGCTTGGTCTTCAAAATATAAGCCTGTTCCAAAATATTGTTTTCTCCAATCATGGGCAGCTAATAGAGTTTAATGAATTTCCCGAAGCTTACTCTGTCTGGAACAGTGTTGGTAAACCTGCAATGCTTAATCCAGAGACAGGTAAGGAGTATGTACCAATTGTCACAACTGAGTTAATAAGAACTGTTTCTCTAGATTCTTTTTGTAAAGAACAAAATATTGAAAAAATTGATTATCTAAAGCTGGACGTTGAGGGCGCAGAAAGTGATGCTCTTCAAGGGTCTGTCGATCTTCTGAAACGCCAGGCTATTCGATTTGTTCAGTTTGAAATATCACGAAAAATGTTGGAGGGCTTGAACAGAAAAGCAGAGGATACTTTTCATCTCTTGCACCAATATGGTTATGAGTGTCATCGCATTCAAAAAGATGGTCAAATTGGGGAGCAAGTTGCTGGTTCAAATGCCTTCTATGAAAATTTTATTGCTTTCCCAGAGCTTCCAATTCACTTCTTTACAATTGTCTTGAATGGGGAGCCGTTCATCAGATATCACTTGGATGTTTTTAAGCAACTGCCATTTAAATGGCATTTGCATGTTGTAGAAGGTGTTGCAGACTTGAAGCATGACACAGCCTGGAGTCTACGCTCTGGTGGGCATATTCCTAAGCAGATTCATTGTCGTGGGCGGAGTTGTGACGGCACTTCTGAATATTTAGATGAATTAGCCCGACTTTATCCTGATAATATTACGCTCTATCGTCAGCCTGAAGGTCAGTTTTGGGATGGTAAGAAGGCGATGGTGAGTGCGCCTTTATCTAACATTCAGCAAGAGTGTTTGCTCTGGCAGATTGATGCGGATGAGTTATGGACAACTGAACAGATTTGTAAAACTCGGCAGTTGTTTGTCTCACACCCCGAAAAGACAGCCGCTTTTTATTGGTGCTGGTATTTTGTGGGGCCAAATTTAGTCATTAATAGCCGCAACTGTTATGCACAAAACCCTCAACAAGATTGGTTGAGAACTTGGCGTTATCGACCCGGAGCAGTTTGGCTATCGCATGAACCTCCTCGCCTTGCGCAACTCCTACCTGATGGTCAATGGCAAGATCTAGCTAAAGTTGACCCATTTCGGCATCACGAAACTGAGCAGCAGAATTTAATTTTTCAGCACTTCGCTTACGTAACTCCACAACAATTGCAATTTAAGGAATGCTATTACGGTTACACTAATGCCCAATTGCAATGGGAAGCTTTACAACGGCAGACACAATTTCCGGTTTATTTGCGAGACTATTTTGCATGGGTTAGAGACAACACAACAGTTGACACCGCTGTTGCTTGTGCTATTACACCACTTGCCAAATTTAATTCTGCCAAATCCGCATGGGAGCTTGGAGCCTTACAGTCTACGGTTGAGCCTGCCAATCCTACATCTGCTCTTAAACAGCAGCCTTTAATTGTGATTGATGGCGTGTTTTTTCAGCTCATGAGCACCGGAATTGGTAGAGTTTGGAGCGTGCTATTAGCTGAGTGGGCTAAAAGTAATTTTGCGCCTTATATTCTGGTACTAGATCGTGCAGGTACAGCTCCTAAAGTTGCGGGTATTCGCTATCGCACGATTCCAGCTTACAACTATCGAAACACGTCACTCGATCGCGCGATGCTACAAGCTGTTTGTGATCAAGAACAAGCTAGTTTGTTTATTTCAACTTATTACACTACACCTATTTCAACCCCTTCAGTTTTCATGGCTTATGACATGATTCCAGAGCAAATTGGCTGGAATCTTGATCACTTTATGTGGCGAGAAAAACACTATGCCATTCAACAGGCTTCTCGCTACATTACAATCTCAAAAAATACAGCTCAAGACTTAGCCAGGCTCTTTCCCCAAATTGCTCCTGAGTCGATTACAGTTGCTCCTTGTGGAGTGCAATCTAGCTTCGTTCCGGCGAACAACTCTGAAGTCAATAATTTTCGGCAAAAATATCAAATTACGCAGCCTTATTTCTTATTAGTTGGGACTCGAAACGGCTACAAAAATGCAATGCTGTTTGCTCAGGCATTTGCACAATTACCCAATCCCTTAAGCTTCAGTATTGTGTGTACAGGTGGGGCGGCTCAATTAGAACCAGAGCTGATTGCTTGTTTGCCCGCAGGTACGAGGGTGCATCTACTCAAGCTTGAGGATGCCGAGTTACGAGTCGCTTATTCAGGAGCGATCGCACTGGTTTATCCCTCCAAATATGAAGGGTTTGGGTTACCGATTTTAGAAGCGATGGCCTGTGGTTGCCCGGTGATTACCTGCCCCAACGGCTCGATTCCTGAAGTAGCAGGGACAGCAGCTCTCTATGTCAGCGACACAGATGTGCCGGGATTAACGGCAGCAATGCAGAATATCCAACAACCAGCGCTCCGAGATGGACTCATCAAAATGGGTCTTGAGCAGGCTCAGAAGTTTTCTTGGGGGCAGATGGCGAAGACAGTCTGTGAAACTCTGATGAAAACGGCTGTGCAGAT
>CBIHQL010000198.1:0-7316 GCA_966211855.1 uncultured bacterium | reverse complement strand
CTTCACCACACAGCAGGGCTTGTTGGGCAAATATTCGTCTTCTGCTAAGAAGGTAGTTCCAAATCCTCCACCACCCAGATGGCTGAGAATCCGGTAGTGCCCTCCCAAAATTTGTCCAGCCACCACATCCATAGCCTGCTCAAAAAGATAAGTTTAAGCGCTCAGCACCGCTTGCAAGTTTTTCAAGAGTTCTTCAGAGGTATAGGGTTTGGGGAGAAATGTTTGAATGCCGTCCCCGTTTTTCTCTAAAGTGTCATAGTTAGACACCAAACCACTCACAGCAATAATTTTGACCTCTGGGTTGAGTTTTTGCAGCATCCGAATGGTCATGGGGCCATCCATTGACGGCATCATCATATCAATCAAAACCGCGTTTACCTGCTGTCGGTGCTGGGCGTAGAGAGCGATCGCTTCAATCCCATCATTGGCGGTGATCACCTCATAGCCGTAGGTTTCTAGAGAGATACGAGTAGTCTCCCGAATCGCAGCTTCATCATCCACCACCAAAATCAACTCACCGTGACCTCTCGGCAAACAGTGATAGACAGCCGCCGATTGATCTTCAAGAACGCCGTGGGCAGGCAAGTACACCTTAAAAGTCGTACCTTGATCAATCTCACTTTGCACCGTGATAAAACCACCATGCCCTTTGATAATGCCAATCGCTGTCGATAACCCCAGACCTGTCCCTTTGCCGATCTCTTTGGTGGTGAAAAAGGGTTCAAAAATTCGATCTAAATAGTTGCTCGGAATTCCTATCCCCGTATCTGCGATCGTGAACACCACATAGGGGCCGACTTTGGCATCTATGTGGGCACCAGCATAGTGCTCATCAATCAATAAATTTTCTACAGCTAGCTTGAGCGTACCTCCGTGGGGCATGGCATCACGGGCATTGACGCATAAGTTCATCAATACTTGGTGGAGCTGGGTCGCATCTCCAGAAATTGCCCATAGCCCCGGAGTGTTGATAGAAGTTTCCACAGCGATCGCTCGCGGAAAGGTTTGACTGGCGATTTTACCGATGTCTTGCAGCAAATTCTCAGCTTGAAGTATGGTGTGTTGCCCGTCTAGACCTCGCACAAACGACAACACTTGTTTCACCAAATCAGCGCTGCGTCGAGTGTTCGATTCGAGAATGGAGAGCAACTGCTGACTTTGCGGATCATGGATCTTCTTTTCGAGCAGTTGCACCGACATCAAAATTGGTGCTAAGGAATTGTTGAGATCGTGGGCAATCCCACTGGCGAGAGTGCCAACGCTTTCCATTCGCTGGGCTCGCAAGAACTGTGCTTCTAGTTTTTTCTGCTCGGTGATGTCGCTATTGACGACCAAGATCGATTTGGGTTGTCCGGCAGCATCTGGCATGAGTGTCCAGCGGCTAGCCACCAAGATTGACTGACCCGATCGCGAAACTTGCTGAAGTTCTCCTTGCCATTCACCTTGCTCGATCAACCCCCTAGGCTGATCGTCCGTGTGAGGAGCGTTGGGAGCGTACAACAATTCACTAGCAGATTTGCCGATCGCTTCGCTAGCTGTCCACCCATAGAGATTTTCAGCACCTTTATTCCAAAATAAAATTTGGTCGTTGAGGTCTTGCACCCAAATGGCATCGGAGGTGATGTCTAGGAGTGCTGCCTGTTGGCGAATTTGCTGCTCAGCTTGACGGCGATCGCTGACATCCATAGTCACCCCCGTCAGCCGTACTGCTTGACCCTCAGCCCCTTCATAGACCTGCCCTTTGCTAGCAACCCAATGCAGGCGGTGATCGGGCCAAATGACGCGGAATTCTAAGTCAAACAACCCAACTGTAGCGATCGCCTGCTGTATCTTCTGATGAACGGTTGGGCGGTCTTCGGGGTGAACCTTGGCTAAGAAGTCGGCGTAACTAAACTCTGGGACGCTTGGCGCAAACCCCAAGTTAATCGCGGTGTTAACGGAGCATGTTACTGTCTGACTCGCCAAATCTAAGCTCCAGGTGCCCATTTGAGCGGCTTCTAAAGCTAAGCGGAGTTGTTCTTCGCTCAAGCGAGTTCGCTCAGTTTGTTGTCGTAGCTCACGAGTGGCTCGGCTCGTCTCTAGCAATCGCCGCACCCGTTGCCGCAACACTGCCCAATGAATCGGTTTAGTCACATAGTCAGTCGCGCCCGCAGCAAAGGCTTGATCTACCGATGTTTGATCGTCCAAGCAGGTAATCATCAACACAGGCGTTAGCTCACCGTCGGGCAAGGCTCGCAACTGCGCACAACAGGTAAAGCCATCCATGACAGGCATCAAGGCATCCATGAGGACAATTTCAGGATGCACTTGAGCGTAGAACATCAGCCCTTCTTCACCATTTTGCGCTTCAAGGACTTCATAACCTTCTTGGCGTAAGGCTTGAGCCAACAGAAACCGCATGGCATTGTCATCATCTACAACCAAAACGAGGGGTGAGTCTGGATACACAGCGGCAGTGCTCATGGCTAACACATCGAAAATTCATGTTCTAACGTGGGCTTAACCTGCTCATATTCAGCCTTAAGTTGCGAGACTTTAGCAGCCACTTCAACGCCCCAACTTAAGGTGTGAGGATCGGCACGGCTCATCACTTCTAAATCTTGACAACATTGGGCTAAAGTTGTGGCTCCCAAGGTAGCACTACTAGCTTTCAGGGTGTGGGCGGCATATTTCAAACGAGCGGCATCTTGTTCTGCGATCGCAGTTTGAATCATTGCAATTAAGGTAGGCGCATCTTCTAAATAGCTCTTCACAACAACGGTCAAGGTCTCGACAGCGCGATCGCCAAACGCATCCCGCAAAGACTGGAGCACTTTAATATCTAAGCCTTGACCAGAGTAAGCAGGTTGAGCAAGCGTCCCCGCCTCACTCACATTCTCATCATGACTCTGTTTTGCCAGTTGCGTTGCTGGCGTTTTCAGTCCTTTACATCCTGCCAGGGCTTGGGTTAGCTCAGCCAAATGAATCGGCTTGCTTAGGTAGTCATCCATGCCAGCAGCCAGACAAAGTTCGCGATCGCCTTGCATGGCATTGGCGGTCATGGCAATGATCCAGGGTCGGGTGGCGGGGTCGTAGGTCTGCACAATCTTCTCAGTGGCTGTCAACCCGTCCATCTCTGGCATTTGCACATCCATCAGCACCACATCATAAGACTGGTGACTCAACTTCGCTAAAACGTCTAAGCCATTGCTAGCCACATCAGCGCGGTATCCCAGGCGCTCTAGCAGATGCAGGGCTACTTTTTGATTGACTGCGTTATCTTCTGCCAACAAAATTCGCCAAGGATATTGCCTTGCAAAATCAACATTAAGGGTTGCCACTGTCGGCGGCGATCGCTTAATCGTGACCACACCACTGCTGAGCACTTGACGCAGCACACTATAGAGTTGGGCTTGTTTAATTGGTTTAGTCAGACAAGCCGCAAAGTATTCAGAAGCAGCGGCACGACTTTGATCTAAGCTGCCGAGGGAGGTCAGCATGATCAAGGGTAAGGGCGTTGGCAATCGCAACTGATGAATTTCAGAAGCCAGCATTAAGCCATCCATTTTAGGCATCTGCATATCTAGCACTGCCACATCAAAGCGATCGCCTTGAGTGAGCCAAGTCAGTGCTTCGGCGGCTGATGCTGCTGCCCGACAGACCATTCCCCACGCTTGAGCTTGCAAGGTGAGAATTCGGCGATTGGTGGCATTGTCATCCACAATTAACAGCCGCTTGCCTGACAGGTGAGGTTGCACAGGGCTTGCGATTTCGCTCTCTGCCGGGGCATCTGCGATCGCTACCACGGTGAAGTAAAAAGTCGAGCCTACTCCTACTTGGCTCTCAACCCACATTCGTCCGCCCATCATTTCGCTGAGTTGACGACCGATCACCAGCCCTAAGCCAGTCCCTCCATACTGACGGGTGGTCGAAGCATCAACTTGGCTGAATGATTGAAACAACCGCTCCAAGTCTTTAGTCGCAATCCCGATCCCGGTATCTTTCACCGCAAACTGAATTTCGTACTTGGGCGGTTCTGCTTCAGCATTTGAGCCGGCATCAGGTAAATCCCTAGCACTCAGAAGTTGGGCAGAAACTGAAACGACCACCTCTCCCACTTCAGTAAATTTCACTGCATTACTGAGCAGATTGACTAAAATTTGCCGCAGTCGGGTGACATCCCCTGTGATTTGCAACGGCGTTTCGGGGCTGATGAAGCACGCTAGCTCCACTCCTTTCTCTGCCGCTTTCGGAGCTAGCAGCACCAAGGCATCTTCTACACAACTGCGCAAGTTTAGCGAGCTATGGCTGAGCGTTAACTTACCAGATTCAATTTTAGAAAAATCCAAGATGTCGTTGATGATCGTCAGCAGAGCATCACCACTTTGACGAATTGTTTCGACAAAATCTAGCTGTTGCTCATCCAAAGGAGTGACTAGCAGCAGCTCAGTTAAGCCAATCACCGCGTTCATGGGGGTACGAATTTCGTGGCTCATATTTGCCAGAAACTCACTTTTGACACGGGTTGCAGCCTCAGCCGCGACTTTTGCTTCTTCTAAAGCTTCGTTGGCCTGATAGAGATCTTGAGTGCGCTCTAATAAGGCTTGCTGAGCAAAGTAGCGATCGGTAATGTCATCGATCACCCATAAGCGCCCCGGCACATCTCGAACTCGGGTGGCTGTGCTCGATAAACTCAAGACTTTGGGTTGTGGATGCTGATAAATCCAGTTCCAATTGCGAATTTCAGGATGCGGTTGCGAAAACAGCACAGATGCTTGGGCGGCAATTTCGGCCTGATTTTCTGCCCGACTCCGCAACTGAGCCATCGCTTGAGCTAAGACAGGCGGTTCTACAGCTCCGGGTGGCAAGCCCAGATGTTCTGCTGCCGTTAGATTGAGCCAACCTTGCTCTCCGCTTTCATCAACAAACACCACTCCTTGATGAATGGTTTCTAAAATGGCACCAAATCGCGCTTGAACTTTATCTAGGTTGAGGGTGGTATTGCTGAGCCTCAACAATGTCTCTAGCTCACCTAGCAAGGATTCTAAAAAAAATTTCCAAGGACGAGGGATCACCCGTCGTCGTCGCCACATGAGTAAAACCGCGCCTTGAAAGTGGTGCAGGTGATGCAGCGGCAGTATAGCTAGCGATCGCACCCCCGATGCTAACAACACATGAGATGCACCTGGTACTTGGTCATAGTCGGCGTAGTAAAGACAGCGATTTTGGGCGATCGCCTCAGCAAATAAGGTTGGGGAGGTGAGTTGATGAGGCAGCGCGGTTTTGGGCTGACAGACTAGAGCTTCTGCGGTCACTTCATCTAACTGACGCAATGCGATCGCAGCATCAGCCCTGGTAAACTGCCGCAGCGATGTTAAGACCTGTTCAATTAAATGCTGAGGTGTATCGGTCATCCCAGCCGCACTCAGCTTTAACAAAACGCTTTGGGAAGCCAACCGCCACTCAATCGCCCGCAACCATTTTCGCAAGTAATAACTTAAGGCGATCGCGATTGCTAACTCTGCCAGCAAAATATTTGACAGAGAGCAGTCCACTGCTACAGTACCTAAACCGAGACATACAATCGCCCAAGCAAAAACCGACAACGGCAACAGTAGCCCAACCAAAAACACCACAATTAGGCAATAATCAGCCTGCCAACCGTGCACAGCCGTTAAGCCAGCCAGAGCTAACGCCACCCCTAACAAGACAGGTCTAAAGTTAGGCAACCAGTCTGGATGATCTGGGGTGAACTGAGTCTCTAAGCGTTTGAGGTAGAAAGACATGAAGCGATCGCAGTGTTAACCTTATCCGGTGCGCTGATATGGGGTAAGTGCCCTTGAGCAGCAATAGGGAGAAAACGACTTCGCGGAATATGCTCAGCCAAATATTTTCCAACTTGAGGGGGCACAGCGACATCATTATCAGACTGCAAAATCGTAGTCGGCACCTTTAACTTTGGCAAATCAGCACGATGGTCTGATTGAAAAATAACGCGAGCTACTGCTTGGGCAATATCGGGGCGAATGGCAATTAAGGTTCTGGCAAACTCTAGCGATAACTCTGGTCGCTCTGGGTTACCCATCGCCAATGGTGCAAACCCACTCACCCAGGCATGATAGTTAGAAGACATTGCGGCATACAGACTATCTAAATCAGCTTGCTCAAACCCGCCAAAGTAATCGTCATCGTTGAGGTAGCGAGGAGACGCGCCAATAAAGATCAGTTGACTAAATCGCTCTGGCTCCACTAGGGCAGCTAGCAAGCTCACCATACCACTCACCGAGTGCCCGACTAGAATGCACTGGTTTAACTTCAGAGTCGCGCAAATATCTAGTAAATCTTCTGCATAGCTGTAGAGACCACTATAACGACGTGGGCTGTAAGCCGAGAAGTCTGACTGACCAGCGCCCACATGGTCAAACAAAACAATGCGGTACTTGGCAGAAAAAGCCTGAATTTGGTGGTGCCACGCGGTTTGATCTGAGCCGAAACCATGCGCAAAAATGATCGTTTGCTGACCACTGCCTAGTTGATTAACATTATTGCGTTGCAAAATGCTGCTCGTCATAAATTTTGGTATGCCTACCAATAACCCAAAGATGACTGACTCTCATCAATACCTGACTTCAGTGTAATCTGCTGTCTAGCTATGATTAGAATGCCCCATCGCTTCAGGCTATGTTTTAAGCAAGGTTAGGCTTCACAAGACTTAAAAGACTGACAGCACCCTTCCATGTTTCAAAATTCAATAGTTTGTAGCTCGCTCAACCCATGAGATGGCTCGATTTCTCTTCAAACTGAGTTGCCATAACGCCAGCAGCCATTGGCTTTGGGTGAGCGACTGGTGTTTGAGTTGTTGCAGTTGAGCTTGTAGTTCATACTCCCGTTGCTTGAGGTCATTGAGCAGAGTAATGACGCCTTCGGGATCATAAAAATATTCTTCTGCTAGAAGTTTAAGCTCATTTCCAGATGCAATCATGCCTCTGACTAAGGCTTTGAGGTTCGAGTAGTTCCGACGGCTAGCAGGGAGAATTCCTCGATTGGCAAATAAATAAATTCTCTCTTCGATCGCTCTCAACCGCTCTTGGGCAGCGGTAATTTTACCAATTTGTAACCGTATTGATAAGGAGGAGTCAGGTAACTTTAATTGCAGGCTAGGTCTAACTTGCTCAATCTCGTCAATCAACTGATGGAACACAGTATAGGTAGTCATCACGACTCAGGTTAAAGATTTTTGCTGGCAGTGCTTCTTTAATTCTCAAGGAAAACCGGTAGATAACTGACAATTAACTGTGAAGTGACCATAAAAGAATGATGAAATCTAAGCATAAATC
>CBIHQL010000197.1:0-7373 GCA_966211855.1 uncultured bacterium | reverse complement strand
ATGGCGGGATTGGGCGTGTTTTCTGGATTTAGCTCTGAACTATTAGCGCTAAAACCTGTCAGCAATGATGATTATGAGGGATGAGTTTGCTAATATATTACGTACGCTAAATATAAAGCCATGACCACTACCTCGTTTGATCCGGTATCCTCAGATCTAGAGTGGCTTGGGACAGACTATAGGGTTAAAATATCCAAGCGATACACCGCCTCATTTACTGAATTGGTTGCTTATCTCAGCCCTTCGACAGTTTTGCAAGGCTAAGATTTTTAGAAAAATTTGCATTTAACATTTGCAAGCTTTCAAAATTGCAAGTTAACTTTGATCATGAAATCATCTCCTTTGGCAAAATTTCGCAATTACCTCTTATGGAGCCGTCGGTGGCTGTTAGGCACCCCTGAAAGAGCGCTAGAGCAAGCCTATGATGCTGCTCTCAAGATTAAAGCGATTGAAGATGAGCACTTCAATGGCGGCAAAATCTCAACGCAAGCTAGTGACCACGGTAGTAATGTTGCCTCTTACTTTGAAATAGAACTCCAAAAATATCTCAATATTACTAAAGTCAGGCTAATCGAATTTAAAGCAAGCCGGCTTTTTATGAGCCTTTCAGACCAAACAAGAGGTAGCATCAATGAGCCTCACTTAAATAACGATCAACTCACTTTTGAGATCAGAGATAAACCTGCCGTTCTCTTAGAAAAGCTGCAGTTTATTGATGAAGTTCTCGCGAAATATGCCCCTTCAAAGCCTCAACCCCCTGTAAGTAATTCTTTGGTGCCTGTAGCCCCCCCAGCACCGGTTGTCCCCTTTCCGATCAATGGTAATGGCACTCCTAATTGGGCACCGTCTACAAACGCTCCTCCAAGCCGTAAAAATAATACTGCCTCTGAAAACCCTAATATTGTGCCACGCTCTATTTTGAGAACTTTTACGAGACTCAAACGTGAGCTAGACCCTCAAGCAGAGGTCGAGGTTGTTGAAAACTTCCGCAATGCTAAAACTCGAACTATTATTTCGATTCGCTTTATTTTACTGATCATTTTAATTCCCTTACTCACTCAGCAAGTTTCTAAAAACTTCCTGATTGGCCCTTTAGTAGACCAATTTCGCAACCCTGAAGAAGCTGAGATTTTTCTCAATGAAGATATGCAAGAAGAAGCCTTTGTGGAATTGCATCGCTTTGAGGAAAGCCTCCACTTTCAGAGTTTGTTAACGGGTGCGCCTCCGTTATCTAATGAATTGATTGAAGCGAAATTAAAAACGAAAGCAGATGAATTAGCTGAGACATTTCGCCATCGCAGTTCTAATGCCATCAAAAATGTATTTGCTGACCTTATGTCATTGATAGCATTTGGTTGCATTATTGCTGCTAGTAAGCGCGAAATAGCAGTTGTAAAGTCTTTTATGGATGAAATTGTTTATGGCCTTAGTGACAGTGCCAAAGCATTCATCATTATTTTGTTTACTGATGTCTTTGTCGGCTTCCACTCACCTCACGGTTGGGAAGTCATTCTTGCGGGTGTGTCTCGACACTTAGGCTTGCCAGAAAATCACGACTTTATCTTTCTATTTATCGCTACTTTTCCAGTCATTCTGGATACAGTCTTTAAATACTGGATTTTCCGATACCTCAACCGCATCTCACCCTCGGCGGTGGCTACCTATCGCAACATGAACGAGTAGCGCTCAGTCAGCTTGCATTTGCCTGGGCGATCGCGGTCGACAAGGACTGCCCAAGCAGATATAACCCGAGGGTAAGCTGCTGAAAACACTACTGCGAGCGCCAACTACGGCATTGGCTCCGATCTCAACTCCGGCAGCGACAAAACAATCGGTTGCTACCCAAGCTCCATTGCCGATCGCGATCGGGGCAGTAAGCAAGCCAAAATTGGGGTCTTGAATGTTGTGACTCCCTGTACAGAGGTAGCTTTTTTGGGAGATCACGCAATGCTGACCAATGGTAATGCGATCGAGGCTATAGAAAACGACATCATCACCGACCCAGCTATAGTCGCCAATTTCGACCTTCCACGGGTAGGTAAAGCGAGCCGTAGGGCGAATGACGACACCTTGACCGATTTTGGCTCCAAACCACCGCAAGAGGTTGCAGCGCCAGCGATTGGCAAAATGGGGAGATAAGGGGAATGCGATCGCCTGCACCAGCCACCACAACAGCACCACTGCATTAGAACGACCGCGATCGAAGTGGGATTGGTCATAGCGGCGCAGATCGACCCAAGATGCAGTCTGTAGATCTACACTGAGGTTTGAATCTGCGGACAAGGTGTTTGGTCGAGGTGCTGGTGTGGCAGTCTCAGAGTTGGGCTGGGCAGTCATAGACTAGGGGGTTAGCTAACTTGTGACGAGTCGGGTTGCGGTAATGATGCCACCACGGGCGCAGGCTCAGCAGGTTTTTTCGTGGTGTTCAGTTGACCGCCGCAGTCGCGCAACTCGTATAGTTTTACCCCAATCTGATACTCATACTGGCTGAGAAGACGACCATAGATATAACCCGCCTTGCCATCTAAAAAGCCGAGTCGGAGAATGTAGAACAAGATGAAGCGTAGCAAGGGCTTGAAAGGGAGGCGTACCCAAATCGTTTTAAGGAAACGCTTCCGTTGCACAGCATCTCCAAAGAGGTTGGCTCCAATCGTGCCGGTTTCGTCTTTGCCAGTGAGCAAGTTGTAATAAACGCGCGCTTCCCAATTTGAGTAGCGGTTGTGGCGCTCTAACCAGTGGAACAGATCCCGGAAATCTTCGTGCATCATGTCGTTTTTTAAGTAGCCGACTTTGCCACTCAAAACGACGTGCTCGTGAACCTCGTTATCTCCGGTGTTGCGAATGTCTTCGGTGTTGAGGTTTTCGTAGCGGCCTTTGGCATGTCGGAACAACCGCAAGTTCCAGTCAGGATATTTGCCCCCGTGCCGAATCCATTTACCCAAGAAAAAGACTCGGCGGTTCAAGTAATAGCCTTCATATTCGGGCTGTTGAATCGCCGTGGCAATTTCATCCCACAGTTCGGGAGTGATGCGCTCATCGCAGTCTACGATCAACACCCACTCATTGCGAAAGGGCAAATTTTCGAGAGACCAGTTTTTCTTTTTGGGCCAGCGACCGTTGAAGTGAAACTGAACTACTTTTGCGCCTAAACTCTCAGAGATTTCGACTGAGCGATCGCTGCTTTGAGAATCGACCACAAACACTTCATCGGCTCTCGCCACACTTGCTAAACAAGCAGGCAGATTTTCTTGCTCATTTTTAGCAGGAATTAGAACTGAAACTGGGACTTTAGAGGGCTGAAAAGTCATGATTACAATGCCAAGGGTGAACCGGACAAGAGGGGAAACAAACTAGGCGTGGCGTTTTTGATGCCATTGCCAAGCGTGGGACAAAATATCTTTCAAGTCTGCATAGCGAGGTTGCCAATTTAAGATGCGTCGGGCTTTCTCGCCACTGCCAATCAGTGCAGGCGGGTCTCCGGGGCGGCGATCGCGCTCAATAGCTGTGATCGGGCGACCTGTAACTTCTTGAGCCGTTTCAATCACTTGTCGCACGGAGAAGCCATTGCCATTGCCTAAGTTAAAGATTTCACTATCGCCACCTTTGAGCAGGTACTCTAAACCCAACACATGGGCGATCGCTAAATCAGACACATGAATATAGTCACGAATACAAGTACCATCTGGGGTTGGATAATCGGTGCCCAAAATGGAGACAGATTCTTGTTGACCGAGTGCCGTCATCAGCACGAGCGGAATAATGTGAGTTTCGGGGGCGTGATCTTCACCCAGTAGCCCGGTGGGATCGGCACCTGCCGCATTGAAGTAGCGGAAACAAACTGATTTGAAATCGTAGGCGTTGCTAAAGTCAGCCAAGATTCGCTCGACCATCAACTTTGTCATCCCATAGGGGTTGATCGGTTGTTGAGGGTGATCTTCGGGAATGGGTACAACCGTGGGGACACCGTAAGTCGCACAGGTCGAAGAAAACACAAACTTGTTCACCGACGCGGCTAGCATCGCTTCAAGCAAGGTCAAGGTGCCAACCACATTGTTGTGATAATACTTGGCTGGGTCGCTGACTGACTCGCCCACATAGGCATAGGCGGCAAAGTGCATCACCGCTGCAATCTCGTGGGTGGCGAACAGTTGATCAAGAAGGGCGCGATCGCTGGTGTCTCCGACCACGAGTTCGGCTTTGAGCACCTGCTCGACAATGTCACGATGCCCATAGACCAAGTTATCGAGTACCACCACACCGTAGCCAGCACGTTGCAGTTCGAGAACAGCGTGAGAACCGATGTATCCGGCTCCTCCTGTGACCAAAATCGTGGGCTTGTCTTGTGACACGTTGGATACCTTCTTGACGTTGAGGGGTAAGGGATTACTCAGGCTTTTTAGAAGCGGGAGCCGCTAACATTCCCTGAATCGCCGCACTCAAATAACCAATTTGACCGTAGGCGTATACCAAGTTATCGAAGCGCTGCGCCGGATCTCCAAAATACTTCACAGATTTATAAAGACCGCGAACAAATCGCTCACCCCCGCGTCGTAGTTGGCCTATCCCGGCTCGACCTGAGAGTTTTTCTCGGTAACACTCACTAATGCCTTGCCACCAGCCTCGGCTGAGAAACCACTCTCGCTTGACTCGGTCAGCAAAAACTTGGTGTTGGACGACAGCATCGGGCAGATAAGCCACTTTCCAGCCATGCTTCAAGACCAACTCAGTCATGTAAAGATCACCATTGGAAAGCAGATTTTTGCCAGAGCGATCGAGCTTCATATCAAAGCCGCCCACTGCTTCCCAAACGTCGCGGCGGATCGAGTAGTTTAAGCCTCTCGGAGTCAAACCAGCGCGATCGATATAAATCAGTTCGTCGCCTAAGTCATAAGCGCCGAGGTTTTCTGCTAAGCCGGGGGATAGCCAACTGGGTGGCTCGACTCCTTGGGGCCACAGCAAATCAATTTTGCCGCCCGCAGCACCTAAGTTGTCTTCACGTTGGTAGGCTTCGTAAATGACGCTCAACCAGTGCGGGTTGGCGATCGCGTCATCATCTAAATAAGCAATCAGATCGGCTTTACCTTCCCGAACTCCTCGATTGCGGGCCACATTGAGTCCCAGCGTCGATTCATAAACGTAGCGGAGCCGAGGGTCGCTCATCCGTGCTTCGGTGACTTCACGAGTGCGATCGCTAGAAGCATTGTCAACGACCACCACCTCAAAACTATGGAAATCCTGTTGCAGCAGGCTATCAATCGCTGCACCCAAGTATTGATCCCGATTGTGGGTACAAATCACGACAGAAATCTGCGGGTCAGGCATAAGGTTAAGCTCCTGCAAGTCGGCTCCAAACAAAAACTGAGTAGAACTACAACGGTTGAGTCTGTCAGTCGGGAAGGTGTTGGCTCCTGTTTATCCAGGTGGCGGAGGGTGCAGGTGGGGCAGTTAGAAAACCAAGCTAGAACCGCAACCTATCCTTCTGCCAGCGAAAATTGCAACCAACAGCTATTTCTATTTACCTCATAAACTCAGAGGAGCTTGGTCAATTTTTGATGAAGATATTTAACTTAAATGAAGATCTTGCAAGTTAGTAACAAATTCGTTACTGCTTTTGTAGATGGCTGTGTAGCACAATTAACGTTTTGGCAAGCCGACCTAACCGTGCTTCCAACTGCCGCTTTTTAGCCAGAAGTTGACGTAGTTTTTGGTGGCGAGCGATCGCTAACCCCACACTGGGCACCTGTTCGGGTGGGCAAGGTTTCGCCCAAACTTTACCATCAGCATCTAGCCCACACAGCCGATAACCAGGTTGGGGTGACTGCAATGTGACATTCGACTGCGGCAGTTCGCAAATTTCTTCGACGTAGCTCATCAGGGCATCGACTTCGGCATGGCGCAATACCGAAACACCTGCTTCCTCAGTTTTGCGCGGATGAGATTCTAGCCAGCCATCAACAATCGGGCCTTCGCCATACAGTTCTTGAATTTGCTGGACGACTTCCCGCAGTGAGGTATGCCAGCCAGAGGCGATCGCTTCAATTTCTTTGATTAAATTCAACGACAGTGCAGGGTTGGCTGCATGACGATGACTGCTAAAACTGGGGGTTTTCAGCCTTGGCAAGCTGGGGGTTTTCACATCCGTGCGATCGGCAGGAAAGGTCTGGACGGCGACTGCATCACCACTACTTCGAGGCTTAGCCGCAACGGTAAACGAAAACGAGCGATTTCCAGAGGAAGGGGCTGCCTGAGAGCGTGAGGTAGCCGGAGAGTGATCGAGTTGATGCAGTGTTGCCTCAATACGTTTGAGTTCTGGTTTCATAATTGCGTCGCCTTACTTCTGGAAATCAGCGCTACTTCGCTCAGCCTTAGGACAAGAATACCTGAGTTAGTGAGTTGGGCCTGATGCGATTTCAGCCTGAACTGAGATGGCTCTAGGCTTTACCCTATCTTGACGGTTATTGTAGCTGGTTGATCTGCTGAAAATTCAAGTTTTGTTGCTCAGGTTTCGAGCCGATGCGGCAATAAACTTCGGTGGGCGCTAGCGTACCATTTTAGAGTTGACGCTCAAACCGTTTGCGATCGCTTGCTGATGACCGGGATCTCACCAACCACTGACCAATCTGCCGACCGACTCATCTTAGTGACGGGGCCTGCCCGTTCGGGTAAAAGTGAGTGGGCTGAAACCCTTGCTGCTCAATCGAATCAATCGGTAGTTTATGTGGCGACGGCTCAGATGGATCCAACGGATCAAGAGTGGGTAGCTCGAATTGCCCGTCATCGCGATCGCCGCCCTGCCACTTGGTCTACGCAACACACCCCGATCGAACTTGCCGCCACAATCCGCAGTGCTCAGCCGCAAGAATGTCTGCTGATCGACTCTTTGGGCACCTGGCTGGCAAATTTACTGGAGCAAGACGAAACGACCTGGGCCACCACCGAAGCTGAATTGCTGTTGAGTCTGCAACAAACGTCGAGTCGAGTCATTTTAGTTGCCGAAGAAACAGGTTGGGGGGTGGTTCCGGCTTACCCGATCGGACGCTTATTTCGCGATCGCTTAGGTAATTTAACTCGTAAAATTGGGGCGATTTCTGATGCAGTTTATTTAGTCACCGCTGGATATGTCTTGAATTTAACTAATCTCGGCTTTCCGTTACAAAAAAGTTAAGAAATTAATCTTAATCAACGTAGAACTTTAGATTCATTCTAGTTTTAAGTTCCTTTTCCAGAATTGCCGCACGGTAAGATATAAATAGTTCAAAAGTAGCGATTTTAGCTGGAGAAGAATCATTCTCTAGCAAGACGTTGGGTATTAAAAACTGTGGCGAAAATTAAAATTAAATCAACGATATTTTAAGTAAGATTGCACACATACC
>CBIHQL010000196.1:0-7384 GCA_966211855.1 uncultured bacterium | reverse complement strand
GGACGATTGCGTCCCCCAGACCCCCTCCAAAAGATTTTGTTGTCTGAGTGCTGGTTGGAAGTTCTCAGCTGTTCCGGTTCGCTCTCGGTTTTGGTTGATGATGGATTTCACGCTTCTGAATTTCTGGTTTCCCCAAAGTTGGGGGCTAGGGGGCAAATCCTACTAATCGCTAACTGCTTGTTACCTTGCGAGCCTCTGCGGTTCACGTAACAATTAAGAAAAGTCACAATTTTTTAGGTTGTTTTAGCTTTCGTTAATTGCGGTTGCGTGTGGGGTAAGGCTGGTGTCTCAGGCTCGGTTTGACCAGGTTGGGTTTGACTATGATGTGGCGATCGCGGGGGGCGGTATTGTTGGGACGCTGCTAGCTTGTGCCCTACGCAATTCGGGTTTGCGGGTGGTGTTGATTGAGGCGCAAGGGCGTGAGGTTGGGCTATCGAAGCGCCAAGCCTATGCGGTGACGTTGCTATCTGGCAAGATTTTTCAGGGTTTGGGGCTGTGGTCAGAGATTTTGCCCCAAATCACGACGTTTCGCCAGATTCGGCTCTCGGATGCGGATCATCCGGGGGTGGTGCGGTTTCTACCTCAAGATTTGGGGACTGAGGCGCTAGGGTATGTGGCGGAGCATCCAGTATTGTTGCGATCGCTGTATCGGTGTTTTGACAGTAGCCCTAATTTGACGGAACTTTGTCCAGCAAAGGTGGTGCAGGCGGATTACCAACGAGATGGGGTGACGGTGACGGTGGCGATCGCTGGGGAGACGCGCACGTTGCGGACTCGGCTGTTGGTGGCGGCAGATGGGTCGCGATCGCCGATTCGCCAGCAAGCGGGCATTCGCACTCACGGCTGGAAGTATTGGCAGTCTTGCATTACCTGTGTGATTCAGCCTGAGAAGCCCCACGGCAGCATTGCCTATGAGCGGTTTTGGCCCAGTGGCCCGTTTGCGATTTTGCCGCTCCCCGATAATCGTTGCCAAATTGTCTGGACGGCTCCCCATGCAGAAGCGAAGGCGATGGCGGGGTTGGATGATGCGTCGTTTTTGACTGAGCTAACTCGTCGGTATGGCGATCAGATGGGTAAGCTCTCTCTCGCTAGCGATCGCTATGTGTTTCAGGTGCAGTTGATGCAGAGCGATCGCTATACGTTACCGCGCTTGGCGTTGGTGGGGGATGCGGCGCACTGTTGTCACCCAGTCGGCGGTCAAGGTCTCAATATGGGAATTCGGGATGCGGCGGCGTTGGCACAGGTGATTTTGCAAGCGCATCAAAAGGGAGAGGATATTGGCGATTTGCAAGTCTTGCGTCGTTATGAGCGGTGGCGCAAGCTAGAAAACCTCATGATCCTTGGGTTTACCGATTTCCTCGATCGCTGTTTCTCAAATAACTGGTTGCCTTTGGTCGTAATTCGCCGCTTGGGTCTTTGGCTAATGCGATCGCTACGACCCATGAAATATTTAGCACTGCGCTTAATGACAGGAAATACCGGGCGATCGCCGCAACTCGCTAGACATTAATCAATGGCCTCGCCTCCCCAATGAATGCAAAAGTGCTAAATCTCCTCAAGGAAGTTTGGCCTTGAATATGTATGACTGACTAGGCTTGCCAAATTCAACTATTTTTGGGCTCTATCCGAAGGTGGATATTGCGAATAATAGATATTCTCTTCATCTTTGTTTTAAACAATAATAAATAAACGTCAATCTCTCTTTATTAAGAAATCTGATTTCTCCCTACAAATCATCCATTTTTCTCAAAATCGTTGCTTATCCTGGGGGATAGAGCAAGAGTTTTGTTGTCGAGAATCCTAAAAACTTATAAAAATTCTTGCCTCATGTTTTTGACTCTGGAGGTTCTCTAGATGTCAGATTCTCCGATCGCCAGTTCTGAGGTAATGGCACCGCATCGGCGGCTTGCCTTGGGGCTTCCTGCATGGTTAGTCTTGATCTGCATTGTTGCCTTTACAGTTTTATTGGCGGCAGGTGCAGCGATCTGGAAAAATGCACCACCCATCCCGGATGTGATGCATTCTCCCCAGCAGGAAATTATTTTAACCAAAGCTGAAATTCAAGAAGGTCAAGCAACTTATTTAGCCCGTGGTGGACAGCATATTGGCAGTATTTGGGGGCACGGCAGCTATCTCGCCCCTGACTGGACAGCCGATGTGTTGCATCGTTGGGGACTCGCCACCGCTGGGGTTTTATACAATGGCGATTCGACGTTGACTCAGGCAGATTTAGAAGCTCTACCTGCGCCCGATCGTGCCGCTTTAGAAGCGCGGGTGAGTGAACAATTTAAGACGAATCGTTACGACCCGAAAACCCATGAGGTCTTACTTACCAATGCTCAGGCGCAAGGTTTAAAGCAAGTCTTTAGCGATTACGAACATCTGTTGACTTATGGGTCTGTCATCCACTCAATTCCGCATGGATGGTTTAAAGACCCCACCCAAATTCATGATGTAACGGCGTTTTTTGCCTGGACAGCCTGGGCAGCCTCCGCCAACCGTCCCAATGCCACTTTCTCTTACACAGCCAACTGGCCCCATGACGATTTGATCGGCAATCAACAGCCAGGGCAATTTGTAATCTGGTCAATTGTCTCAGTCGTGTTGCTTGTGGGTGGCATCGGTGGTTTTCTCTTGCTCTATCTCTCGCAAGAATCCTCCGATGATGTGCAAACGGTGCCCTCTCGCCCAATGGTTCGCATTCCCACTGCCAGCCAGAAAACCACCTCTCTATTTTTTGGGGTGGCAATGGCACTGTTTATGGTGCAAATGCTGATGGGCATGATCACGGCTCACTATGCGGTTGAAGGCGATAGCTTTTATGGCATTCCTTTATCTCAATTTTTGCCCTACGCAGCTTCGCGCACCTGGCACGTACAACTGGCAATTTTCTGGATTGCGACTTGCTGGTTAGCGGCTGGATTGTACTTTGCCCCTCGGTTTGGAGGCCATGAACCCAAAGGGCAAGCTGTTGGAAATTTGGTGCTGCTAGGTGCCTTAACTGTGGTCGTAGTAGGTTCCCTCGCAGGCTCTTGGGCAGCGATTCAAGGGATTTTAGGAGTTCAAGCCAGCTTCTTTTGGGGGCACCAAGGCTATGAATACATTGAGTTGGGTCGGGTTTGGCAAATTCTCCTCATTGTCGGGATGGTTTTCTGGCTATTTCTGATGTATCGGGCGTTTAAGCCTGCTTTGCAGCAAGAAAAAAGCCCGACCGGATTAAGCCACTTTTTCCTCTACAGTGCGATTACGATTCCGCTGTTCTAC
This sequence comes from uncultured bacterium, assembly GCA_966211855.1. Lineage (GTDB taxonomy): Bacteria > Cyanobacteriota > Cyanobacteriia > FACHB-46 > FACHB-46 > CBIHQL01. The sequence continues at coordinate 4,120 of CBIHQL010000196.1, read as the reverse complement.
TCGGTGGGGTTGCTCTACACCAACCGCACTCCGGTGAGTATTGCCGAATATTGGCGCTGGTGGGTGGTTCACCTTTGGGTGGAAGGCTTCTTTGAGGTGTTTGCGACGGTGGTAATTGCCTATCTCTGTAGTGAGCTGGGCTTTTTGAAGAAGTCTTCGGCACTGCGAGCCACTTATCTAACGACGATTTTGTATCTCGGTAGTGGCGTGGTTGGCACTCTGCATCACTTGTATTTTTCAGGTACACCCGTCTTTATTTCAGCGATCGGTTCTGTTTTCTCAGCGCTAGAAGTGATTCCCTTAACCCTTGTCGGTTTTGAGGTGTTACAAACGCTGAAGCTTTCACGCGAGGCAGAAGGCTTTTATCGCTGGCCTTTGCGGTTCTTCATCGCGACTTGTATTTGGAATTTGGTCGGGGCAGGGGTGTTTGGGTTTCTAATTAATCCACCCAGCATTCTCTACTATTCTCAGGGGTTAAACACTACAGCCATTCACGCACATGGGGCGCTATTTGGGGTGTATGGTTCGCTGGCGATCGCTTTAATGTTGTTTGCCCTGCGCGAATTTACCCCCGAACAAGTCTGGGATGAAAAACTCCTCAAATTCTCGTTCTGGTTTATCAATTTGGGGTTGGTTGTGATGTTGCTATTGGGGCCAATTCCTAATGGTTTTTACCAACTGACTCAATCGATCAATCACGGCACCTGGTATGCACGGGGTGAAACAGTGATGAGTTCTAGCTGGATGCACTGGACGGTCTGGCTGCGAATTCCCGGAGACATCATTTTCGCGATTGGTGCCCTAGCAATGTTCATCTTCGTGCTGCGGGCAATCTGGGCAATCTTCCGCTTTCCAGTCCAGCCCGTCCCAGAAGGAAAATTAAAGGCAGAACTGTAGTTTGGTAGTATCGCTAGCCAAAGTTAGCGGCTATTGTTCAGACACCAAAATCCCCTATTGCGAGACTGGCAACCGCTAGTGAATCAAAACAGGGGATTTTCTATGCTGAGCGCTCTTGAATGGGATTGTAGAGTGTGAAGCGATCGTCTCAATCAATCCCAATATTCATGCGGTCAAGCGTGGAAAATCAGTGCGCCGAGCTGCGAACAGTAAGCACATTTGAATGTCTTCAGGTTCGAGGTCAGGGAAGTCTTCTAGAATTTCTGCGGTACTAACGTTCTCAGCTAACATCTCCAAAATATCGCTGACTCGAATTCTCATACCTCTGATGCAAGGGCGACCTCCACATTGACCCGGAGTTTGAGTAATCCGAGCCATTAAATTTGGTATTGGGTTCATGAGTTAGGCCAGCCAGTAAAGTCTGATGCTTTATATCATACAGATTGATTCAATGAGGGGAGATTTTGCGCGATCGCCTCAACTCGCAAGGCATTGTTTAGTGAGCACTAAATAAAACGATTATCTTCTCTAAGGTTTCAGATTCCCACAGTGAGGCAAAGTAGCAGTATGGCGTCGCCTTATCAATTGAAGGTTCTTTTTTGACTGGTTTTTTCAAATATTTCTTTGATGACGCTCTGCACAAATTGGGCTTAACTTCTTCTTCCCAAAAAAGTTTTGTATCTTGAGACTCGTGTAAATAAATCTTTTTGTCCATTTCCCAAAAAGCAAAATCAACAGAATTGGAAGCCATGATTTGAATTAATTCGCCTGGATTTAACTTAGCTTGAATTTCTCTAGCTAAAAAAGTGGAACCATTTTCTCGATATATTTCTTGCATGATTAAGACAGAGGCTGCAAACCATTAGATTATAGTAAATTGCTAAAATGAGTTTGCATAATGCGATCGCTATAACTGTTTAATTACTAAAGTGGAGTTATCTGGTGAGAAGGACAAAGGTGGCTAAAGAAAGTTTTCTATTCCTCAAGACATGAGGAATTATGCAGAGTTGCTCTTCCAATAAATATCTCAATATCCAGCTTGAAGGGTTCTCGCAACTCATTAATCAAAATTTCTCATTGATTGGAATCCTTTTGATCGATGTTGATAGATTCATTTGTTTTAATGATAAGTACGGTCATCAAGAAGGAGATGAAGTACTAGAGAAAATCGCTCAAATTATTGCTGAAGAAGTTTCATTTAAAGGGGAGTCTTGCCGTATTGGCGGAGATGAATTTTTAGCTCTTTTTCCAAATTTAGAGCTGTCAGAGATAGTTGCTACTGCTGAAAAAATCCGTGCAAGGGTAAAAAAGAAATTTTTGAATCTTCCCATAACTGGTCGGCTATGTTCTTTTGACTTTACTGTATGTACAAAGACAGAGACCTCATTAACCGTTACTTGCAGCGTGGCTTTTTATCCGCAGCATGGTAAAAATCTGATTGCTGTTCTGAAAGCAGCGGATGATGCAATGTATGAGGGAGCGAAGCAACTTGGCGGTAACAGGATAGCGTTAGCTGGTATTGCTAAATAGTTAATCAGGTAGAAAAGCCACCCAGTTGGGCGAACTGAATGAGGGAAGTCAAGTATAGCGATCGCCTTGTAATTTGAGGTCAGCCCCGATGTTTTTTGGAGATGCCTCAATCTAAACTTCTTAAATCTGCTCTAATTCGCTGGTTGGTTTTAGTCGCTTGTATTGCGATTGTTGGCATTACCGCGATCGCTCTCCTCAGTACTCGCTTTGCATGGCGCTTCCCTTGGGAGATTTTGTCTCACTTTCAGGCTCAATATTGTGTGATTGTGCTGTTGCTGACGGTGGGTTTAGGTCTGGCTCGCCGCAAAAGTGAACTATTGGTTGGGCTGGCCTGTTGTGCCATACTAAGCGCTCAGATTCTGCCGTGGTATGTGCCACCGCGATCGCTGCTTCCTCAGCCAGAGGCGAATTTACGGCTTTTAGTTGCCAACATTAACACCCAAAATCGTAGTCATGAGCAGGTACTGGCGTTAATTAAAAAAGAACAGCCAGATGTTGCTGTGTTTATGGAAGTCGATCAGGTTTGGGTTGAGCAATTCAATACCCTGTCAGATCTCCTGCCCTACTCGTTTGGACAACCGAATCCTTACAATTTGGGGTTGATGGTTTATAGCAAACAGCCATTGATCGAGCCAGAGATTCAGTTTTTTGGAGCCGAGAAAAATACAAGTGTAGTGGGTCAATTGGCGATCGCAGGTAAAACGATTTCTCTACTCGCAACGCATCCTTTACCACCTGCCAAAGCCAGCTTCTTTCATCTCCGCAATCGGCAATTAGAGCAAATCAGTCAATATATCAAAACGCTGTCTGTGCCTGTGGTGATGGTAGGTGATCTCAACTTGTCGATGTGGTCTCCTTATTACAGACGCTTGATTAATCGCACTGGCTTAAAGAATGCTCGCCAGGGGTTTGGCGTCTTACCAACTTGGCCCACTCGTGGCACTTTCATCATCCCGACAGCGATCGCCGGGTTATTTTCAATTCCGCTCGATCACTGTTTACTGAGTCCCAAACTGCGGGTCACGAATATCCGCACTGATGGTGATACAGGTTCTGACCACCGTCCAGTCATTGTCGATTTGAGAGTTCCTGCCTAATCATCGACTTTCGTTGAAGGTATCTATTGAGTCAGATCCAAAACTGTAACAGCCCCAGCATGGATGGTTAGAAGTTGCAGAGTAGAACTAGAGCAAAGCCTATCTCACCAAAACTATGACCCTAATTAAATTTTTAGAACCTGCGCTTGCACCTGTATTAGCAGTTGGCCTGATGGCTAGTGCCCCGGCTCCAACCCCAAACCCGGCTAAGCCTGCTCCAGTGAGAACGGCGATTGCTGAGTGTACGTTGGTGTCTCGACTGACTATCACGGCTAGCTATCGCCCTGAATCTCGTACGAAAATGCTAATCCGGCGCGATCGCAATCCTCAAAAAGTCACATTTGGTGGGTTCGATTTTCAAGCGCTCTACAACGATGAGCCAGAAACTGGGCGATCGCTTCAGCTCATTGTGACCCCGATTGTCAAACCAGGTGTCAATAATTTGCCGATCGCCAGTCAAGTTTACTCCTTAAAATCTGGGCAAGTACCACGCAATCAGTTCTTGTCAGGTCACGGTTTCACAGGGCTAAATACTATTTACAACCCCAAAGATTTTAGTGAGTTGCAGTATTCTTGCGTCAGCATTCCTTAAAGAC
>CBIHQL010000195.1:0-7389 GCA_966211855.1 uncultured bacterium | reverse complement strand
GGCTGATGCTCAAGCGATTCGCAACTTAAGCTTTTATTTACGAATCAGCTCTTAGTGTCAGCCTTCAATGTTACTCGAATCTGCTGCACGTAGCCGTTGGGTTGCTTCATCTTTTTTGGGGTAATAGCTTGAAGTGGGATTGCTAGTGTTCGCAAGCTGATGGTTAAGGGCGATCGCTCCTCTATCTCTTTAAAGTGCGATCGCCCCTCTCAACTCTTACCGTCCTTCTTGATATTCAGTGGCATACTCCATCACACACATGGTGGTGTAGACCGCGTGAGAACCACAGGCGACTCCGGTGATGCGGTAATCGGGTTTGAGAATCGCTTTACGATGACCGCGATCGCTCACGCCATCATCAATTAATAGTTGTATGACATGCCACTCGGCCTGATTCATGGGGCTGAAACTGATATTCTCGCCTGTCAGTCCTTTCCAGGTGCCATAGCGACTAATCCGCTTATCTGGTTTGCTGCCGTCGGTGCCATAGTGACCCACATTTCCAGCAGGCCCTAAATCGTTCACATGGTCTTTTGCCCCTAAAGACATTCCTTTAGAGAAACTCAAAACGGATATCGGTTTAGTCGCTTTCAGGGCTTGAATTGCCTCTTCCACCGCGCTAAGACCTTCCTCCGTTTACATTGGGGTTTGCCCTGGCAGTTTAAGGAGGTTGCCATCAAAGTACTGCCTCAGATTTTCTAGCTCAATGGCATAGGCAGCAGGGTTAGCTCGAACTCGGTTCGTTTCATCAAAAATTGCTTGCTCCTCTGGCGATAAATAGCTTTGTGGAGAGTCAAGCGTAGTTGAGGCTGGTGCAGGAATTTTCTTGGCAACCGATTGAGGTTTTGGTTTTGGCTGAGTTGGAGTTGCGATCGCCTCAGCTACTGGTGCTAGTTTTTGAGCTGGCTGAGCTGTCTGCTTTGGGTGCTCTTTCTGGGGCTGAGGTAGAGGGGCAGATTGAGCCTTGGATGCTGCAACGGTTCCAGATTTCTCGGCATATTGTGCTGATGCCTCAATCACGCACATCGCGCCTCGGCTGGCATGAGAGCCGCACGCCACACCCATGAAGTGATTCTTCGGGTTCAGCAATTCTCCTCGCAACCCTCGATTGGGGTCACCGTCATTGATCAGCAATTGCAAAACTACAGCAGTAGGGGTCTTTTTGCCGTAACTGAGCAGCTCAACCAATCCACCTTGAAGTGTGCCATAGCGTTTAGCGCGATCGCCTGGACTACTCCCATCCGTTCCCGCACTGCCTACAATGCCTTGAGCACCCGTATCGACCACATGATCTTGAGCGGCCTGTGACATCCCTGATGAGAGCGTCATCGACGGTAAGGGTTTCATGGCTCGGAGAACCGCGATCGCCTCCTGCAAAGCTCCTACACCTTCACAGGTGCGGATAGGGTCTTCACCGGGTAAGGCTAAAACCTGACCGTTGTAATATGGGCTGACGCTTTCTAGCCAAGTCGCATAAGCAGCCGGATCTGTACGCAGGCGATTCATCTCAGCCGCTACAGCCTCAGCCAAGGTTAATTGATTGTCACCGTTGCTACTTTGATCGGGTAGGGTTTCAGCGAAGGTTGGAGAAGCAGCGATCGCTACACTACTTACGAGTGAAAGCGCACTGAGGGTTAGCCCTATCATTCCATGCGTGAACCGATCTCTAGGCACCCAACCCTGCATAGCAACCTCAATAGTATTCAGACGAGAAAAATTTCGTCATCGCAATATAACAGTGGTTTTGAGGACAACCTTGTAATTTATGTCACCTTCATAATCTCAACACTGAAAACTCAATGTCTGTGAAGTAGAGCAAAAGTGACTAAACTTTGCCCAGGTTACTGAAAAACGCTAGTAATTATTCTTCTGTTAGTGCAAAAATTGTTGTGGCGGCATCTATTAGCGATCCCAGAGTTGGGTTGGGGTTAGCGATCGCTCCCAAGTCAGCTCACCATCTAGGTGGCTCATTGCAGACCGAAAGTGTTGAGCAGCAACAATTCTGACCTTAGCACTCCCTCTGAAGCCCTCAGATCTCTACCCTGCGATAGGGTATGCCCTGGCAGATGGCTTTTAAGCTGTTACCAATCTACTGGCTAGCAGCAACCGGATCGCTGCAATTTCCTTGATACTAGATAGAAGAAGACCGCTCCGCTCAGTTGAGGAACCGTCGTGTTGCTATCCAAAGGCTTTGAAGTCGAAATGTATACAGGCACGCCCCAAGGTGACATCGTGGGGTTGTCTGACAAAATTGTCACAGCCTTAGATGGCTTTGTGCGGGAACCGGATAGCCGCAATGTCGAATACACCACCCCTCCTCGAAATCGCTATGAACGGTTGCTCTGCGATCTTGTTCGACCACGAGTGCAACTACGCGAATATTTGAAGCGGTTAGGCGACTACACATTACTTCCTGGCAGTACCTTAGCTTTGGGCGGCAGCGATCGCTTTTACCGCTCTGACCCCCACAACCCCTACCATTCCTATATCGAAAATACCTACGGTACCAGCGTTGTCACTGCCAGCATCCACATCAATATTGGCATTAGTGACCCAGAACTACTGATGCGAGCTTGCCGCTTGGTGCGGTTAGAAGCTCCTTTGTACCTGGCTTTAAGCGCTTCGTCACCCTTCCTCAATGGTCAGGCAACTGGCTATCACTCCACCCGTTGGGGTTTGTTTCCCAAAACGCCAGCTCATGTGCCTTTGTTTGAAAGCCATGCTCACTTTGTTCGTTGGACTGAAGAACAGTTAGCGGCTGGCACCATGCAAAATGTGCGACATTTATGGGCTTCAGTGCGACCGAATGGCGATCGCCGTCCTTATAATCTCAACCGTTTAGAGCTGAGAATTTGTGATCTGATTTCTGACCCGATCAATTTGCTAGCGATCACTGCCTTAATCGAAGCTCGGTTGCATCAGATGATGGCTGACCCCACGCTCGATCCTTTAAAGAGCAGTCAGCTTTCTGCTGAAGAGTTGATCGCGATCACCGATGCCAACGAAGCAGCCGCAGCCCGATCCAGCTTGAATGCAGAGTTGCAACATTGGCAAGACGGACGACCCATACTAGCTCATCAGTGGATTGAAGAGTTGTATCAAGAAGTTTGGGCGATCGCCAAGCAGCAGGGCTTTAGTTGCTTCTTACTACCTTTGAAAAAACTTTTGCGAGAAGGCAACGAGGCTCAACAGTGGCTCCAATTGCACTCGTTGGGTTTAGATAGCCGCACCGTGATGACTCAAGCGATTCAAAACACTGCCGAACGCGAACACGCTCTGGAAGCTGAGCTTTGCCAACCTTCAGGGGTTTAACAGTTTCAGCCAGCCCCATACCACCTTTTGGGCAAACTGTTGCTCGCAAAACCGAGATCTACTCAGCAAACAGCCTCAATCTGGCTATCAGGATAACTAATAGAGAAATGAGAATATTTAATCATTGATCCCCAGAGAGGAATGATTAAAAATCTCTATAGATGCTTCTGTCGTAAGATAGTTTTCTCGGCTCCTTCCGACCCAGTGGCTCGGTCTTTTTTTTGCGCGTTATGCCTCAAGTTGTCTTAGTTTATCCTCAAATTCCGCAAAATACGGGCAATATTGCCAGAACTTGTGCTGCTACCTGCACCGAGCTTCATTTAGTGGCTCCATTGGGCTTTGAGATTAGCGATCGCTACCTCAAACGGGCTGGCTTAGACTATTGGCCCCACGTCAAATTGCACTATCACCCCTCCTGGAGTGACTTTTGCCAACATCAACAACCTAGGGGGGGGCGCAAAATCGGCTTCAGCACTCGTGGAAGTTGTAGTTATACTCGCTGCCAATATCAAGTTGAAGACTGGTTACTGTTCGGCAGTGAAACCGCAGGGCTACCGCCTGAAATCTTAGAAGAGTGTGATCTCGTTGCTCGTATTCCCATGGCTGAGCCGCAAGTCCGCAGTCTCAATCTTTCAGTTAGTGCTGCCATTGGCTTATTTGAAGCCCGCCGCCAACTCGGCTATCTCGAATAAAACGTTCTGTCAGCAGAACCTTAAACTTGGGTCTAGTGACTATCTATAGCGATCGCTATCCACTTCCTAGCCTCTGAATCTTCAACCCACTTCGTTCTGATGCACCAAAGTCTTGTTCTAGCAGCAAGACTTTATTTTTATATGCCCATCTAGCAATCTTATTGTTCCTAAGACAACTAGCCTCTTAATCCCGCCGCAACCCCTAAAGTTAGGACGACATTAATCGAAATAGGCTGAAACGAGGTCGTTATCTACGTTACAGAATTCCAACTTCAACAATAAGAAATTTCTATTAAAAAAGTAGGCGTTTAGCTGGATCAGCAGCATAGATTTTAATCATTTTGTAAAATAGTCTTCCTGATTAGTTAGCAAAACTCTGTAGCAACCCAATACAGAGGTCAACTATCTTCATATAGGCGACAAATGCTTCAAACAGACAAATTTAGGGTGCATGATTCTACGGTTGTTGTTGAAGCAGAGTTCCCGTAAAGTCGCGTCTGTAGTCGAACTGAAGACATTACAAAAAACCTCAAGAATCGCTCTACAAGCGCCGCAGGCAGGTTAATCGTGACACTTGATGATGGAGAAGTTAGTTTAAAAACTACTTTTCGTTTCCACTGCAATAAGAGTGGTGTAAACTTCTGCTTGATGGTGCTCCAAGCTAGCAGACTCAAAATTTTTCTAGCTTTGAAAACCCTGACTTTTACTGGGGAAATGCAATGCTTGAAAATTTTGTTAAGTAGTGTAAGCTTGTCTAAACCAAAAAAGCAGGGTAATCTTGCCTAGGTGTATTTGCTGTCAGTGATCTTGATCCGTCATTAATGTGATTTACATCAGTGACTGATTGTTAGATTGAGTGACTTGAGGACAGTTAAGCGCTGGTCATTAGGAGGTCGTTCTTTGAAACGAGCATTTCCGCAGAAGGTAAAGCCTGTTCCCCCCCATTCACTAACCAGTGATGCGGTTGAGGAACCCAACAAGCAAGTGCCAACCGAAGTTAATCGTCGGGCTTGCACCTCTGCCGCAATGATTGGATTGGCAATCTCAATGGGTGCATCTAGCCTATTGCTGCCCCGGCAAAACGATAAAGCAATGGCAGCAGAACCAATGGCTGAGCCCACTGTTGCAGCCGCTCCAGCTTATGAAGTTTCAGCGGTTTCTACTCCTGCCGAGCCAGAAGCCCCCGCAGCCGAGCTTCTAGCTTCCGAGTTTTCTGCAATTGAGCACACCGTCCAAGCAGGACAAACTTTGTGGAAAATCGCTCGCCTGTACCAGGTAGACGTGCCCACGCTAGCAAGTCTCAACAATCTTGGCCCCAATTCCGCCTTACAAGTGGGTCAAGTTCTCCAAATTCCGGCTGGGGCTGTTGCCACTAGCGTGGAGACCAGTGAGGTTGAAACTGAGCAGCCTGCTGTAGTCGAACCTGCCGCTCCTGCTGAATCTGCTGATCTGCTAAAGGAAAAGCAAGATGTAGCTCTAGAACGCTTAAAGCAAAAGCGTGATGAGCTGAAAACGGGTCTGGCGGAGTTGGGTGCTGAGGAGAGTCAAATCGCATCATTGGCAACTGCGGCCCCTGAGGCTTCAGCAGCCGTTAAGTCTTTAGATTCAACTTCTGAAGTCGTCGCTTACCAAGCGCCAGAGCCGACTACGGCAACTCAACTTCAGGAAGAGGTTACCGAAACTAATCAAGTTGAAGCTACCACCGAGAATCGGCCTTCCCTAGTGGTTGAGCCTGTTGCTCCAGAAATCACAGAAGCTGCTGAACCACAACCGCCTCAGCTCTCTGCTGCAGCAACGATCATACCTACAATTCCTGCTCCTCAAGCGCCAGAAACTAAGGTTGAAGCGCCCACGGTGGCAACTGAGACTCAGGCACCCGAAGCTGTAGGCTCGGCTGGTTACCGCGTCAATCCGGGTGATACTTTAGACGCGATCGCTCGTAAATATGGAGTTTCGAGAGCTGAACTAGCGAAAGCCAACGGCATCACCGATCCTAACTTCATCAAAGCTGATCAGGTGTTGCGCGTACCCCAGTCTGCCGTGACTGAGGAATCAACGATCGCAAGCATCGCAGTTCCAACTGTTCCAACTTCTACGTCTCCCACTCTCGTAGCTTCTGCGATCGATGTTGCAGTACCTACGATTCCTACTATCACTGATGCTTCGGTCAGCAATGCCGTGAAGTCTGTTGAGGCTCCTGAGGCGATCGCCAGTGTTGCAGCAGTCGATAACGAACCTGTTGCAAATAACTCGGTCAAAACTCAGGGTTCTACTCAAGTAGCAACTGCCCCCTTGAGTAACGGGTCATTTAGCGATGACAGCGCTAAGCCTGCTTCTGAGTTTGATCCTCAGGCTGACAACAACCCCTACGTCAATAACCTGCGCAGCGAGATCATTAGACTGCGTGAAAAGTATCGCGCTAATGGTCAAGGTGGTAAAACGCCTTCAGGTGTTGCAGCGGCTAAGGCAGTACCAACTTTAGAAGTGAGCGCTGCTCCCCAAGCAGCTAACCCAGTTGCTGCACGACAAATCAACCCAGAATTCAGCCCTAGCCGCTATACCAAGGTGCTGCAAGCTGAGATTCGGTCGATGCAACAAAAGCGCCAAGGTGAGGCTGCTCAACCGATTCCGACCATTACGCCTGCTAAAGCTGAGCAAAAAGAGCAGATTGTGGCTGCTGCACCCTTGGGTTCTGATGCCTATGACCCTCTCATCAAGCCATTGATTGGTCAGACGGTTTCTCCTGATCTGCCACCACTGGCTGCAGCCGATCGCTACCTGCCAGAAAATGCGGCTTCCTTTGAGGGCTATATTTGGCCTGCTAAAGGGGTGCTCACCTCTGGTTTTGGCCCCCGCTGGGGACGGATGCACAAGGGAATTGATATCGCTGCTCCAATCGGAACCCCCGTCGTGGCTTCGGCTCCTGGGGTTGTGCTTACTGCTGGCTGGACTGATGGAGGTTATGGTTACCTGGTTGAGATCCAGCACCCAGATGGCAGCGTAACTCTTTACGGTCACAACAACCGCATTTTGGTGCGCCCTGGTCAACAAGTGGCTCAAGGTCAACAAATTGCAGAAATGGGCAGCACAGGCTACAGTACTGGGCCTCACTCTCACTTCGAGATTCACCCCCCTGGAAAGGGTGCTGTTAACCCAATGACTTATCTAGCGAGTCGCTAATCAACACTCGTTAGATCATCAGCTAAGGTTTGTGGAGGGGCGATCGCTGATCACTCCTCCATTTCTGTTTTGATAAGACCTCTTCTCACTCAAGAAACTTTTCGCAAAAAAACTTTTTAAAACTCTAGTCATTTTCAATTTTTTTATGCTATTTTAATAAAGCCGACGGAAAACGGCCTGATTCATTCAGTACGGCTCAGTAGCT
>CBIHQL010000194.1:0-7391 GCA_966211855.1 uncultured bacterium | reverse complement strand
TCCACGTACCTTCCACCATCAACCAAATCAAATATTATGGTTGGAGTACTGGTCAGATCTTGATAGGCTGTGGGCATCCGATAATCTCAGAGTTACAATTGCCACTTTGAATTTTTACCCATATCAATACTGCGAACGGGGCTGATGACTGCAAAAACTGCTTCTAAAGGGAATCTCATCTTACGTCAAGAGATTGTAGGATCACGACGGTTGAGCAACTACTGGTGGGCCGGGGTTGTCTCAATTGGGGCGACTGGATTTTTATTGTCTGGAATTTCTAGCTATACCAAAATTAACTTGCTGCCGTTTTCTGACCCAACACAGTTGCTCTTTGTCCCTCAAGGGTTGGCAATGAGTTTTTATGGAGTTGCCGGGTTGCTACTAGCAACTTACCTCTGGCTCGTCATTATTGCGGATGTGGGGGGAGGTTACAACGAATTCAACCAAGAGACTGGAAAGTTCAGCATTTTCCGGTGGGGTTTTCCGGGTAAAGACCGCCGCATTGAAATCACTTGCCCGATCGCAGATGTCCAGGCAGTGCGTGTAGACCTAAGAGAAGGACTCAACCCCAAGCGGGCGCTTTATTTGCGGGTCAAAGGTCGGCGTGATATCCCTCTAACGCGGGTGGGTCAACCCCTTCCCTTAGCTGACCTAGAAAACCAAGGTGCTGAGCTGGCTAGATTCTTGGGGGTTCCTCTCGAAGGGCTGTAACAATTGATGGCTGCGATCGCCTTTTCTAGGCATCTTGAGAAGCGATCGCTCTGGTATCTCATTCCACCCAATCAGCAGCTACCCCTTCTGTTGAGGGATGGGATGTCAGCATGCGATGATAAGGGGCTTGGTTGAGTAGGTAACTGAAACATGCAGATGCAAATCCGGCGTTGGTTCTTCTCCCTGTTGATGATTAGTGTCTTAATGGCAAGCGGCTGCTCATCCCAAGACCCAGTCTCCTCCGATGTTCCGAGTCCAGCTTCGACCCCTCCGGCTAGCACCACGCCAGCAGCGAATAACGACCCGTTGAGCAATTTACCTCGCCTCGAAGGCAAAGCGACCGTTGAGATGATTGTCAAGGGTCAACCCATTGTCATGGAGTTGGATGGTACAAACGCCCCGATTACGGCTGGAAACTTCGTAGATTTGGTAAACCGGGGAGTCTATGACGGCCTTGTCTTTCACCGGGTAGTGCGTGAACCCCAGCCCTTTGTGGTGCAAGGGGGAGATCCTCAAAGTAAAGACCCCAATTTTCCATTAGAGCAGTTGGGTACTAGCGGTTTCGTTGACCCTGCAACTGGGCAACCCCGCAATATTCCGCTAGAAATTAAACCAGCAGGCGCGGCAGAACCTATCTATAGCAAGCCTTTGAGCACAACAGGTGGAACGGCAGTGCCCCAGTTGAAGCATACACGGGGTGCTGTGGCGATGGCGCGGGCCCAATATCCAGATTCTGCTTCGTCGCAGTTTTATATTGCCTTGGCTGACCTAAAGTTTTTAGACGGTGACTATGCCGTGTTTGGCTATGTGACCAGCGGTATGGATGTGGTAGACAAAATTCAGCAGGGCGATCGCATTGAATCTGCCAAGGTCACCAAGGGGCTAGACAACCTCAAAACTAGCAGCCCTTCTACACCTGCAAGCAGTCCTTCACCGACTGCTTCACCCCAATAAGTCACTCTGGGCTTTGGTGGATATTGTTGTTACAGGAATTGGCTTAATTTCGGCTTTGGGCGATACCTTGCTCACGAGCTGGCGACGTTTGCTAGCAGGCAACTCTGGAATCGCCCTTCGCCAACCCTTCCCTGAACTGATGCCCCGGCCTCTGGCGATGTTGGGTAAATATCCCGCCGAACTAGACGCGCTGACCCAGCAAGTTGTTCAGGCAGCACTTGAGGATGCCCAACTGAGTACTCCACTGCCAGATTGTGGTGTGGTGATTGGCTCTAGCCGTAGCTACCAAGGTCACTGGGAAAAGTTTGCTAGAGAGCAACGATCGCCGCAGTTTGATCATTCGGCCCCTCACTTCGGCAGTGCTTGGCTCAAAAGTCTGCCGGGTCAAGCCGCGATCGCTGCCGCTCAACAAAGCGGGAGTGGTGGCCCTGTTTTGGCTCCGATGGCTGCTTGTGCAACCGGATTATGGGCGATCGCTCAAGCTTATGAGCTACTGCAAACAGGACAATGCCAGCGGGTGATTGCTGGAGCCGTAGAAGCCCCGATTACGCCGTTAACCTTAGCTGGATTTACCCAAATGGGGGCACTTGCTGAAACGGGAGCCTACCCTTTTGATTACCGCCGCGAAGGACTGGTACTAGGCGAAGGTGCAGCCGTTTTAGTCTTAGAACCTGCCGAACTTGCCCAGCAACGCTCAGCCCGCATTTACGCACATATTTTGGGGTTTGGCCTCACCGCAGACGGTTACCACATGAGTGCCCCAGACCCCGACAGCCGAGGGGCGATCGCTGCTGTCAAAGCTTGTTTACGCCACAGCGGCCTCACTCCTTCAGAGATTGATTACATTCACGCTCACGGCACTGCCACCCAACTCAACGATCGCCACGAAGCTGCCCTAATTCAAAAGCTTTCTCCGTCACAGGTTGCAGTCAGTTCTACCAAGGGTGCAACCGGGCACACCCTAGGCACTTCAGGCGCGTTTGGAGCTGCGTTTTGTTGCATGGCACTGCACGAGCAAGTTATACCCCCGTGCGTTGGCTTGCAGACTCCAGAATTTGATTTAGATTTCGTGACTGAGGCTCGCGATCGCTCGCTCCAAAACGCCCTCTGCTTCAGTTTTGGGTTTGGCGGTCAAAATGCAGTGGTGGCATTCCAGGCTCCTGCCCGTTGAGTGAAGAGCTAAGTCTGCAAGAGCGATCGCCACGAAGTATCCTACAAGTAGCTCGATTCGCTCTGCTGCTAGCTTTTATCAAATATCTATGACGCTCACTGCCGAAATTCTCTCGACTTTGCCCGGAGATGTTTTAGGAGGCTTGCGCCGCGCGGATGCTCTTTGGTCACAACTGCGGCATCAGTCACTTCCAGTTCCGACAGTCGTCACCACCAGTGAAGAAACCTTAGGTGAGGTGGATTGGGATGTCGTGATCTGTGGTGGAACGCTAGGGATTTTTGTGGGGGCGGCTTTAGCAAAACAAGGCTGGCGAGTCGCCGTAATTGAGCGAGGGATATTGCGGGGACGGGTGCAAGAATGGAATATTTCTCGCCAAGAACTGCAAGTTTTTGTGGAATTAGGTCTGCTGAGCGAGACTGAATTAACTACTGCGATCGCCACTGAATACAACCCAGCCCGGATCAGTTTTGCGGGTGGCGATGAAATCTGGGTCAAGGATGTGCTGAATATCGGCGTTGACCCGGTTTACCTACTCGATCGCCTCAAAGCTGGCTTTTTAGACCACGGTGGTCACCTATTTGAGCAGACTGGGTTTGAACAGGCTGTGGTGCATCCAGATGGGGTTGCAGTCCAGGCAGGGCAAAAATTTACAGCTCGGCTATTGCTAGATGCGATGGGTCACTTTTCGCCCATTGTGCAGCAAGCGCGTCAAGGTCAATCACCAGATGGAGTGTGCTTAGTCGTAGGTACTTGCGCTCAAGGCTTTCCGCAAAATCAGACTGGCGATTTGTTGGTATCTTTTACCCCTATTCAAAATCAATGCCAATATTTCTGGGAAGCCTTTCCGGCGCGGGATGGTCGGACAACTTACCTATTTACCTATCTCGATGCTCACCCCGATCGCATGAGTTTAGAGGCTCTGTTTGAAGACTACTTCCAGCTCTTACCCACCTATCAACAGGTTGAGTTAGCACAATTACAATGGCAGCGGGCGTTGTTTGGTTTTTTTCCGTGCTACCGCAATAGCCCTCTGCAACCTGCCTGGAATCGGATTTTGCAAATTGGTGATAGTAGCGGCAGTCAATCACCCCTGAGCTTTGGGGGTTTTGGGTCGATGGTGCGTCACCTCAAACGCCTGAGTCAGGGCATCCAAGAAGCACTCGCAGCCGATTGTCTAAACCGTCAAGCGATCGCCCTCTTGCAACCTTATCAACCCAATATTTCGGTGACTTGGCTGTTTCAAAAAGCGATGAGTGTGGGGGTGAATCAAACCGTCGCACCCCAACAAATTAACCAATTACTAGCCGATGTCTTTCAAGAAATGGCCCAGTTGGGTGACCCTGTGTTACGGCCTTTTCTGCAAGATATTGTACAGTTTCCGGCTTTAGCACTGACGCTTTGGCAATCTTCGTTGGCGCATCCGACTTTACCGCTGAAAATTATTCCTCAGGTTGGCTTGGGAGAGCTTTTAAATTGGATGCAGCACTTTAGCAAATTGGGTCTTTATAGTGCCCTCTATCCTTTAGGAACTGCGATCGCGCCTTGGACTCAGCAGTGGTCACCCCAAGCTCAATACTACTATCAGCGTTGGCTGCAAGCTTGGAAATATGGAGCGGGAGCCGATTACAAAGCTTAGAAAGCTGTAACAGTTTTTCAGGTTGAAGTTCATCTTTCAACATTTAGAAAATCCTGTCCGGTTCATCGAGCGATCGCCAGAAATATGCCTTTAAACTCTTTGCGTTTTACAGGCCAGATCACTACAGTGATTGCATCTACTAACTAGCAGTTCGCTCAATTTATTCACCCAGTTAGACTACTCATTCTGCACAAGTGCTATGAAAAAAGTTTTATTTATTTTGGGGGAGTTAAGTGATGATGATATTGATTGGATGATCGACCACTCCAAACACGAAAAAGTTGTTGCTGGCACCGTTTTAATCCAAGAAGGTCAAGCCATCAATACCCTCTATATTGTGCTAGATGGTGTCTTGACCGTCTCTGTAGAAGCGCTGGGCGGCAAAGAAGTGGCGCGACTCACCAGCGGAGATGTCGTAGGCGAAATGTCTTTTGTAGACGATCGCCCACCTTCAGCCACCGTTAAAGCTAGCGAAGATTCCTTAGTCTTGTCGATTCCGCGTCAAGCACTCTCGACTAAACTTCATCAGGATGTTGGGTTTGCTTCTCGTTTTTACCGAGCTTTGGCGATTTTCCTCTCTGATCGTCTACGAGGTACGGTAAGCCGTTTAGGGTATGGCAAAGAACCCATGCACGATGAGCGGATGGCTCGCGAAAACAGCTTAAACCCTATGGTGCTAGACAATCTGGCCTTAGCAGATACGCGCTTTGACTGGCTGCTGCGACGACTTAAAGGCATGGGAGAAGTCAGCTAACTGCCTACCCAACATAGACAACGCTACGATTGAGTCAAAACTATACCTGACAGGCCAACGTGCATGACAGAGCTTACGTGGGCTAGACAATGCTTTGCTAATGAGATCTCTCAACCTGACCCTCAAATTAATTTAGCCGCCGCCGCCCTTTATATCGCCTTAGAAGATCATGCCAATTTAGACGTAGATGCGTATCTCAATGCGCTCGATACGATGGCAGCAGAAGTATCAGAACGGTTGCCAGCAGAGCATTATCCGCTCCGAATGATTCAAACGATCAACCAATATCTCTATGACGATTTAGGTTTTACAGGCAATAGCACCGACTACTACGACCCACGCAACAGCTTTCTCAATGACGTGATCGATCGCCGTACAGGTATTCCGATTACCTTGGCGTTGGTTTATTTAGAAGTTGCCCGCCGCTTAGACTTTCCGATGGAAGGAGTCGGGATGCCGGGGCATTTCTTGATCCGACCCGCGATCGCTGAGATGGAGGTGTATGTCGATGCCTTCCATCGGGGGAAAGTTTTGTTTGCCGAAGATTGCCAACAACGGCTGCACCAAATCTATGGGCAACCCGTCGAGATGCAACCTAGCTTTTTAGCGCCTGTTAGCTCTCGTCAGTTCCTAGCCCGAATGCTGACCAATTTAAAAATGATTTATCTCAATCGCAGCCAACCCCTCAAATCTCTGGCGGCGATCGAGCGGATTTTGTTGCTGTTTCCGGGCACTGCCATCGAATTACGCGATCGCGGTATTTTGCACTACCATCTCGGCAATTGGGCCACCGCTTATCAAGACCTCGAAGCCTACCTGGCGAAAGTTCCAGATGCTGAAGATGCCGCCACCATTCAGAAACTGCTCAGTCAGATCGTGCAAGACCGCTAAGATACAGGCTGATAGCGAATTTGATAGGCACAGCGGCGATCGCCTTGAATCAAGTGTTCCACCCGTTCTACGATTGCTTGTGGCCCCAACAGCATCCGAAATAGCTCTAACTCGGAGCCACACAGCTTTTGACATGTTTGAGCCGCTGCGCAGATCGGGCAATGATTTTCGATCAGTAAACAAGCCCCTTCTTGTTCAACGACCTCAGCCATATAACCTTCTTGGGTGCGTAATCGAGCCAGATGTTGCACAGGTTCCACAATGCCGACTTGCGCGACCCAACTAGCCCACCCATCCATCGCGATCGCTTCTGGGAGTTTGCTGCTATAGGTTTGCAATTGGCGCTGCATGCGTTCGGCAACCAACTTTTCTAAACCTTCTGCCCCAAACAGTGATTGAATTCCGGCGAGGAGGTCTACCATCAAGTCAGCGTGGCTATCTGGAAACAATTGTAGCGATCGCTCGGTGAGTTGCCACAACTTCACAGGTCGGCCTAGGGGACGTTTTTCTTCTTGATAGGTCACCCACTGTTCAGCCTGGAGCGCTTGTAAATGTTGTCGCACCGCCATTGGAGAAACTTGTAATTGCTCAGCCAGTGCCGTTGCCGTTTGCGCTCCCCGAACTTTGAGCCAATGCAAAATCTGGTCTTTCGCCTTTTGTTTATCCTCCAGTGAGTCAGAAACCTGGGGTTGAACACGTTTCATATCTTCAGTACTAAAAGCAGCGTAAATCAAATCTGAAGTCACCAATAATCCCAACTTCAGAGTAGATATCAGAGAAATTGCCGATTAGATCAATCGAAAGATTGGGTAGATTGAGCATAACTCAAGATCAATCCAGCAGTTTAACCTCTATCTATGGCTAGAAAAATCAACCGCTCGATCCTCTTTATTGCAGTTTTTGGTGCGATCGGCGTTATCTTTGGTGGCACAGCGAGTTGGGCAGACAGCAATCGTTGCCTGGAAGCTACAAACCCCACCAACGAATGTCTTACCCAAGATCCGGTCGTCAAAACTGTTGAAGGTATGAGCAGCGGTCTAGTCGCTGGGGCTGGGGCTGCAATTGGTGCCACCTGGAATCTCAGACATAAAGATTAATCGTAACGCTAGAAGTGATAACGGCGATCGCCAACCCAAAAGCTAGCAGGCACAGCATCCCCTTGACGATTTACCTTGACTTCAACCACGATCGGACGAGGTTGGCGACCCCAGCGAGCTTGATTAATGTCATCGTTGATTTCATTTCGCTGATCTTCAGGAATGTAGTAAGTCTCT
>CBIHQL010000193.1:0-7408 GCA_966211855.1 uncultured bacterium | reverse complement strand
GAGCCAACCCCAAATTGGCATCCAAGCCTTTAAAGCACTGGGATCACGCTCGTCTAGTGACCAACCATCAAAGCGGTAGTCACCCTGGCGATCGCGCAGCTCAAATGGATTTTCTGGAAAGAAGGGAAACAAGGCGGCTCAGTCACTCCTCATGTAAAGATTTGTATTCTTCAAACTAGTCTAGTGATTCGAGATCTGGCAAATCTGAGCGGTCATGGGGCACTAACTGCACACCAAAAACCTCCTCAAAAGCAGTCGCGATCGCTTGTCGTACCTGCTGGATGTCGATATCGGGGACAAATTGAGCCAAACTCCCCACAGGCTTATCGGCAATACCGCAGGGCACAATCTGTTGAAAGCCAGTCATATCAGGGCAAATATTTAAGGCAAAGCCATGCATTGTGATCCAACGGCTGACCTTAATGCCGATCGCTGCCACTTTACACCCCTCGACCCAAACCCCGGTTAAGCCAGGGACGCGATCGCCTTGTAAGCCGTAGACAGCAAGGACTTGAATAATCACTTCCTCAAGTTGACGGAGATACCAGTGCAGATCTTTTTGGTAGCCCTGAAGGTTGAGAATTGGGTAGCCGACGAGTTGCCCAGGGCAGTGGTAAGTTACCTCACCCCCTCGTTCGATGCGACACACTTCAAACTCAGTTTGTTGGGGATCAAACTTAAGAAATTCTAAAGTTGCACCTTGCCCCAAGGTATAAATGGGTGGATGTTCTAATAGCAACAAAACATCATTCAAATGGGGTTGTTCTTTACGCTGAGCTACAAGCGATCGCTGCCAAGCCCAAGCAACTGAATAGGGCACCAAACCCAGTTGGTAAAGATGACATAACCGAGGTGCGATCGCCATCAGGGGAACTTCGGAATCAAATGAAACCATCGATAGAATCAAGCGAGATTTAACGCAAATTGATTATTTTGTAGAGCTTAATCAAATCAAGATTTGTCAACGGATGCAAAAGATTTTAAAGCCCTCTGTTCTCCAGATTACAAAGTGCTAGGGTGAAATTATCACCCAAACTAAAAGGGGAGGAAGCTTATATGAAGCTTGTTATCCAGGGCAAAAACATCGAAATCACTGATGCGATCCGTGAGTATGTGCATCAAAAGATTGAAAAGGCGGTTAACCACTTTCAAAATCTGATGACCGAGATCGACGTGCATCTGTCAGTGGCCCGCAACCCTCGGATAAATCCCTCTAAACAAACCGCTGAAGTGACCATCTACGCCAACGGTACAGTCATTCGCGCTGAGGAAAGTAGCGAGAACTTGTATGCCAGCATCGACCTCGTCGCAGATAAGATTGCGCGGCAGCTTCGCAAGTTCAAAGAGAAAAAACAAGATCAAAAAACCCACACCCAAATTAGAACCGTCGGCATTGTCGAGCAGCGTCCTGTTGAACCAGACCTGATTGGCGATCGCACTCCAGAACTGCCTGGAGACGTGGTACGCACCAAATATTTCGCCATGCCACCCATGACCATCGAAGAAGCTCTAGAGCAGCTAGAGTTGGTGGATCACGACTTTTATATGTTCCGTAACGCCGAAACGGGCGAGATCAACGTCATCTATGAGCGCAATCATGGTGGCTATGGTGTCATTCAGCCCCGGAACGCCAACGGTCAAGTCAACGGCAAAAATGGTAAAGCCGCTCACAGCAACCATTCCAGTATGGAAAAAACCGCTTTTTAAGGAGATGGTGCGCTTCAACCCTTGGGTAGCAAGACACGACTGAATCTAGAGTTCGCTCACTAGCGGCTGAATATGAAGAAGTAGAGGTGCAGCGATCGCGCCTCTACTGTCATGTTTAGGGGTCTGACGTTTATTGAATGGCTTGTAACGTTTTCAGCGCTTCCTCAACGTGAGCCGCAAAGTTGAGCTGAGAGTTGAAAATGTGGCGCACAACTCCTTGCTTATCGATCACATAAGTCACACGACCCGGTAACAGCCCCAAAGTGCTGGGTACACCATACCGCTTGCGTACCTGGTTGCCTTGATCGCTCAACAACTTAAACGGCAGTTGATATTTGGCAGCAAACCGCTGGTGAGAGTCGGGTGAGTCTGCACTAATGCCAATTACCTCAGCCCCTGCTTCTTGAAACACGGTGTAGCTATCGCGAAAAGCACAAGATTCTTTGGTGCAGCCGGGGGTGTCATCTTTGGGGTAGAAGTAAACCACTACATTCTTCTGACCCACAAAATCTTGCAGGCTGACCGTGGCTCCGGTTTGGTCGGGCAACGAGAAATCAGGGGCAGGTTTGCCAATCTCTGCTTTCTGGGGGGCGGAATTGGTTTGCATAACTTCCTTTTGCGATCGCGCTAACGTCTTTCGTGATCCTAGCGCGAGGCGGCTCACCTACCCCTAAGCACGCCGCAATAACCCTTTCACTTCTCGCCACAGGGCAGATTCACCACGCCGACCCGCAGGATACGTGAAAATGCCTTGAGTCGGGCTGAACAGAAACGCCAGCAAGAAAAACCCAGAAACGACCAGCACGATCGCGGGGCCAGAGGGCAAGTTGTAAAAATAGCTGAGGTACATACCGCTCACACTCGCTACTACCCCAATCGCTGCCCCCAAAAACATCACCTGATGTAAGCGCTGCACTAAGAGATATGCCGTAGCCCCTGGTGTAATCAGCAGTGAAAGCACCAAAATCACGCCCACGGTTTTCATGCTGGCGACAATTGTCAGGGCGATTAACACCATCAACCCAAAATTGAGCAGGTTGACTGGCAAGCCTGCCGCTTGTGCCCCTAAGGGATCAAACGTGTAAAACAGCAATTCTTTGTAGAGCAGAATCACCACTATCAGCACGAACGCCGAGATTAACGCCGTATCGATGACATCCTGCTGGGTAACGCCCAAAATATTGCCAAACAGGAAGTGATTGAGGTCGATTTTGTTATCTTTCTGAATCAGCGTGATTAAGGTAACCCCTAGCGCGAAAAACGCTGAGAAGACTATCCCCATCGCCGCGTCTTCCTTGATAGGCGATCGCGCTCGAATCCAAGCGATCGCCATTGTGCTCAGCACGCCAGCAATAAAAGCGCCCACAAAAATATTCGTGCCCAACATAAACGCGATCGCCAAACCGGGCAGTACCGAGTGACTAATCGCATCCCCCAGCAAGGCCAAGCGCTGCACCATCAGGTAGCTACCGACGACCGCACAAATCAGCCCAACTAGCACCGCAATAATGAGCGATCGCTGCATAAATTCGTATTGCAGCGGATCAATCAGATAAGACCACATCAAGCTGCTTCCCCAGAATAGAAAACCACCCGACCTCCATAGGCGCGATCGAGATAGTCTCGGCTCAACACCTGTTCACGGGGGCCGTGGGCAATGACTTCGGTATTCAACAAAATCAAGTCATCAAAGTGGGTGATCGAAGCCCCTAAATCGTGGTTAATCACCAACACGAGTTTGCCTGCTGCGGTTAGCTCATGGAAAATCTCAAAAATCACATCTTGAGTTTTTTGGTCAATGCCCACAAACGGTTCGTCAAAGCAGTAGATGTCGGCTTCTTGGGCCAGCGATCGCGCCAGAAACACCCGTTGTTGCTGACCACCCGACAACTGCCCGATCGGACGATGGCGGTAAGCGCTCATGCCCACCCGCTCCAAAGCCGCTGCCGCAATTTGCCGACTTGGAGCCGAAAACCGCCGAAACCATCCAGTTTGCCGAATCCGCCCCATCATCACAACATCCCAGACGGTCGCTGGATAAGTCCAATCAATTTGCGATCGCTGCGGTACATAAGCCACCCGCGACAACTGATCTGACAAAGGCTGACTACCATAGAAAGCCTCCCCGTAACTCGTTGGTACCAGGCCCAGCATGGCTTGCAGCAAGGTGCTTTTACCCGCTCCATTGGGCCCAATGATGCCAACCAATCGCCCCGGCTGAATCACCAAATTGATATCTCGCAATGCCTGCACAGCCCGATACTGTACAGCCAGATTTTTGACAACAATCGACTTACTACTAAGCATTTCAACAGCCGGATTATCGAGATTTTTAACGGTTTTTCTAATGGGTTCAGAACCCCAGGAACGGGCAGAAATTTTCATAGCAGCTCTCGCAAAGTAGGCCGAGACGATAAAAATGAAAGAAATATGAAAATAGAGTAACTTAAAAAGTGAAAGAAATATGAAAAGAAATTGCAACGTTCATGCAAGTGATGGCTCTCTCTCCAATCTTTAAGCGCTATTTAGTGGCGATCGCTAGTTTGAGTATCGGGGTGTGGTTAAGCAGTTGCAGCCCCAGCACCTCTAACCCTTCTAGTCGTGACCCACGCCCTACGGTAGTCTCTACCAGCACCATCCTCACCGACCTAACGGCTGAAATCGCCCAAGACGAAATCCAACTAAAGGGTATCCTCAAACCCGGAGCTGACCCCCACGTTTATGAACCCGTTCCTGCCGATAGCCGCGCCCTTGAGCAAGCCGATCTAATTCTCTATAACGGTTACAACCTAGAACCGGGTTTGATTCGCTTAATGAATGCGGCAGGCAGCCAAACTCGCAAACTTGCAGTGGGAGAAGTAGTTTCGCCGTTACAACTCGACAAAGGCAAAGGTGAAATTGTCCCTGACCCGCATGTATGGGGCAGTGTGAAGAATGTGATTCAGATGGTGGCAGCAATTCGCGATGCTCTGATTGAGTTGTCGCCAGAGGATCGCGATCGCTTCACCCAAAATGCAGCTCAGCTCACCACTGAATTAGAACAGCTCGATCGCTGGATTGCCGCCCAAATTCAAACGATTCCGCCCGCCAAACGTAAACTGGTGACCAGTCACGACGCATTTCAATACTACGGTCGCGCTTATCAACTCGACATTATTGGCACCCTGATTGGCATTAGCACCGAAGAACAACCCAGTGCCCAAACCGTGCAACGACTGGTGGAGTCGGTAAAAACAGCTCAAGTTCCTGCCATCTTTGCCGAAACCACGATTAACCCGGCCTTAATTCAAACCGTCGCCCAAGAAGCTGGGGTCAAGTTAGCACCGCGATCGCTTTACTCTGACTCGATTGGCGCTCCCAACAGTGAGGGCGATTCTTACATCAACATGATGGTTGCCAACACAAGCACGATTGTCGAAGCGCTCGGCGGTCAAGTAACTCCGTTCTCAGCGTCCATAAATTAAGACAACGCCTTAACTTTCTGATACAAGTGAGAAATAAGCTCTTGTTTCAGGACTCTGCATGGCTGCTGCCTACGCTGATATTGATATTGCCCCGTATATTGACCACACCCTCCTGAATGTTGCCGCCACACCCGAACAAGTTGAGCAGTTGTGTGATGAAGCGGTGCGCTTTAATTTTGCGGCTGTCTGTGTGTATCCCAGCTTTGTGCGGCAGGCAACTCACCTGTTACACAACAAACGCCCCAAAGTCTGCACTGTGATCGGGTTCCCCAGTGGAGCCACCACTTCAGCGGTCAAACTTTATGAAGCCCAGGAGGCGGTAGACAATGGTGCTACAGAACTCGATATGGTCTTAAATATCGGTTGGCTGAAAACTGGCAAAACCGAGGAAGTGTTTCGAGAAATTGCCCAGATTCGGGAAGCAACGGATCAAACTCTGAAAGTGATTCTCGAAACCGCCTTGCTCACCCCAGCAGAAAAACAACTCGCCGCCGAAATTTGTATGGATGCGGGCGCTAGCTTTCTCAAAACGAGTACGGGGTGGTTTGGGGGCGCAACTGTTGAAGACATCAACCTGCTCAAAGAAGTCACCCGCGATCGCATTGGCATCAAAGCCTCTGGAGGCATTGGTACCGCCGAACAAGCCTTAGCATTAATTGTGGCGGGGGCAACTCGACTTGGCACCTCTCGGGGTCTCGATATCCTGCGTCAGCGCGATACCCTAGAGAAGGAAAAGAACGCGGAGTAGCAAACCAGCGATCGCTGACTCCGGTCTTGGACTGTCTCGCTTGCCACTCAACCTTTTGCCGCTTTGGCTACTCTATGAGCCGCACCTATCACGCCACCGGAATCAACCTCAAAAGTATGCCCCTGGGTGAGGCAGACCGCTTGCTGACGGTGCTCACCCGTGAGCATGGTCTGATTCGCGTCGTCGCCCCCGGTGCCCGCAAACATAACTCCAAACTCGGAGGTCGCAGCGATCTGTTTGTGGTCAACGAGTTATTGATTTCTAAAGGGCGATCGCTCGACAAGATCTCTCAAGCAGAAACGCTAGAGTCTTATCCTGGTCTCAGCAAAGATCTAGCCAAATTAACCGCCAGTCAGTATCTTGCTGAGTTAGTGCTCTGCCAAGCTTTAAGCAGCCAACCCCAAGAAGAACTCTTCTGCCTGTTCAACGAGCATTTGGGGCGTTTAGAGCGGTTATCCAATCCGACCAAACTGGCTGATACCACATCCTCATTAACAGTGTTGGCGCACCTGGCTCAAGCCACCTTTCACTTGTTGGCCTTGGCTGGCATTGCCCCTCAAGTCCAGACTTGCTGCGTCACCCAACGCCCTTTGACCCCCGACTTGGCTGACGATGGCTGGCGGATCGGGTTTAGTCTAGCTGCAGGTGGAACCGTTGACCTTGCAGAATTAGGATCTGCTGCACCGATCCGGTTACATCAAGCTCGACCCACAGTTTCTCAAAGTTCAGCCTTAGCAACGCTGCCTGTCCAACGGGCATCTAGTGTTACCGAGGCTTCTACCTACCTCAGCTCGGCTCCAGCACCCAAGCCATCCCTGTTACAGACAAAACTAAATGCTTTGGAGTTGGCTCTGCTACAACAGTTAGCCCAGCCAGAACTTCTTGAGTTAGATGCACTCTCACCCGAGTTAGAGCAAAATGCTTTTAGCGCTTCTACTTACCATGCCACCTGGTTAAGGGTGGAACGGCTGCTCCGCCAGTATGCTCAGTATCATTTTGATCGCCCTATTCGTTCGGCTGCGCTCATTGATACTTGTTTTTCGCCTGTGCCAACTGCTCCCTAACTGCCTAAGCCATGATGCGAATGCCTGACTCTGATTTGCAAGTGCTGGTCTTACCCTCGATAGACCGTTTAGAACCCGGTCTAGAGCCAGGTCAGCATTTGCGATCGCAACCTGATGGACTGCCAACTGCTTATCCTGGTGCTCGCAAATCGCCTTCGGGTCAACCTCTCGCTAAAAAGTCGAGTCCAGCACCTTTATCACCGCCAGCCTCAGGGGCATCTCGTGTCGAGCCTGTCACACCGATCGCGACGAGCGCAGATAGCAAAAACAGTAGACCCGCTGCTGGGGTAGGGGGACAGGTAGAAACGACGAATGGTCATGCTGCATCAGCCTCTGGGCACTCAAGCGATTTGGCAACGAATGGGCGATCGCATCCGGGAGAACCTCCCCAGCCTCCAGAGCCAAATGATTTAGAGCCAGAACAA
>CBIHQL010000192.1:0-7418 GCA_966211855.1 uncultured bacterium | reverse complement strand
CAAAATTGAGTCGGGTAAATTAGACCTCGAAGAACATCCTTTTAGCTTGCGTATCTGTATTGAAGAATCGCTAGAATTACTCTCTCCCCAAGCTGTAGACAAAGGCTTAGAACTATCGGCACTGGTTGACCCTTGCACGCCCAATCACCTAGTTGGAGATGTCACTCGAACTCGACAGATTTTGGTTAATCTTCTTAGTAATGCCCTTAAGTTTACTGAGATTGGCGAAGTCCTTGTTGAGGTTAAAAGCCGCAAAATCAGCGATGACAGCGCAGCAGCTTCTGCCAAATATGAGATTCAATTTGCGGTAAAAGATACTGGCATTGGGATTCCTCGCGATCGCATGGATCGATTGTTCAAGTCGTTTAGCCAGATAGATGCCTCGACCACGCGCCAATATGGAGGCACCGGATTGGGATTGGTGATTAGTAAACGTCTCAGCGAAATGATGGGCGGTCAAATGTGGGTCGCAAGCCACGTTGGTCTGGGGTCTACCTTCTACTTCACCATCGTAGTGAGCGCTGATACTCATTCACCCCAATCTGAATTTTACGAAGCTTCATCTCTGCTAGCAGGTAAGCGATTGCTGATCGTTGACGACAATCTGACCAATCATCAGGTGTTGACCCTACAAACTCAAGTTTGGGGGATGCAGGCTATCTCTATGCAATCGGGTGCTGAAGCCATCGAGTATTTAAGTCAAAATCAGTCGGTGGATGCGGCAATTTTGGATTGGCGAATGCCTGACCTCGATGGGTTAAAGCTAGCAGCCAAGATTCGTCAGTTGCCTAATCGCCAAGATCTACCGTTGATTTTACTCACAGCATATAGTTTGTCAGATTTAGATAGTGAGGTTCTCAATCACTTTCAGGCTTGTTTGAGGCGTCCGATTCAGCAAGCTCAACTCTACAAAACCCTGTTGCAGGTATTTGAGGAGAAGTATGTTCATCCTCAGCCCGATCAACTAGCCGCGCAAATTCCCTTAGCGATTCTTTTGGTAGAAGATAACTCTGTCAATCAAAAAGTTGCACTTCTAATTCTCAAGCGCTTGGGTTACCGAGCCGACGTGGCGGCAAATGGCATAGAGGCGATCGCAGCCCTACGACAGCGGCGTTACGATGTGGTCTTGATGGATATGCTAATGCCCGAAATGGACGGTTTAACAGCAACTCGTCAGATTTGCCAAGAGTGGGAAGCCAGCCTGCGTCCTCATATCATTGCGATGACTGCTAATGCCATGGAGGGCGATCGCCAAATTTGTCTCGATGCGGGGATGGATGACTATATTAGTAAGCCAGTGCAAGTTGAGGAATTGATCAGAGCGCTCAGCCAATGCCAATCGTCTCAGCCAGCCGCATCAACCAGCACGCAGCCGACTAACCAGCCACTCTAAAAAAAGAGAGTGGTGCGAAGGATACCTGCCCAAATATCACTATTGCGGCGATCGTGGTCAGGATTCAGAATGGCAAATACACCCGGTGTAATCAAAATATTGTCGGTGAGACGATAACGATAACTCGCTTCTAAAAAGAAAGAGGTGTCTGGATCTGCTAGACCTCCCTCAACTCGGGTTGCTTTGGGTGGCATACCAACAACCAAACCCAAGACACTGCCTTGATTCCCCACATCTAACAACGCTAAAGTCGCTGCCCAAGTAAGAATATCGGCGTTGTCTCCTTTCCTCGCTCCCGCCTGAGCCTCTGCATTGATATATCCTACCCAACCTCCAACATTGATTTTGGGTGTCACACTCCAGTTGGTCATCACCCCAAAGCGATAAGCAGCCGTCGCAGTTTGAAAAGGATTGTCAGCCGTGGCGCTCCCGACTGTATCCACTAGAGTGACATCCTTCCCAGGCTGAAAGGTATAGGTATAAATCAAACCTAAATTCCAGCTAGAACTAGGTTTGAGATTGAGCTGAACTGAAGTACCAAAATCACCATTAAACAGGCCATCTTTAGCAGTAGGGAGATTCGGCTGGTTAGTGAAATAGCCAAAGTCAACACTGACGGTCTCGCTCAATTTCAAGTTGCCTGCCAAGAGCTGATCGGCGCTGAAAGGATAGACAGCATAGTTATAGGCACCAAAGAAAGTTAAAGCTCCACTACCGACATAGGCAAAATAAGGGCTATAGAGTTCGGCAAAGTCATCAAAGCTGGTGTCAGACGCTCCGATCATAAAGCGGAGGCGATCGCCCACTGGGAAGGTATACAACAAATCTCGCACCGCAAATTGATTGTCGCTATACCCGCCATAGTTGAGGAAAGCCATCCCAGAGTTGCCTTGCACATTCCCGGTTAGCAACGTAGCTCTGAGGAGATCTTTTCCGGTGAAGCTAGTATCTAAATCTAAGCGAATCCGTTCACTGAAAGTTGCTTGTTCACCGAACTGGGTTTGGGGAGCCAAGGTTTCTTTGGAGTTACTAGCAGCGATCGCAAAAATAGCTTCTCCAGTCAATTTAGTGGTTGTAGAAAACTGCTGGCTCTCTAAAACGGCAGTTTGAGCTTCGAGCGTATCGACTCGCCCCCTCAAGACTGAGAGTTCAGAGGCAAACTCTGCTTGCAATTTCTGTAAAACGTCGAGATCAGTTTGGACAACTAAATTCTCGGTGCTGGCTGTGACGAGTTCGTTAATACGATCCATGCAAGCGTTGAGACCCGCTGCAAACTCATAACGGCTCAAGGCACGATTGCCGCGATAAGTAGTATCGGGGTAGCCTGCTATACAGCCATAGCGCTCGACTAGAGATTGTAGCGCCTGAAATGCCCAATCTGTCGGGACAACATCTGATAGCTGAGAAACAGAAGTTACCTGAGCTAAAGGATCAACTTCAGCAGCCTCGACCAATGACTCACCTTCTATTAGCTCCGACTCGCTTGCATCAATTGATACTGGATGATCGAAACTCAATTCCGTAGTTTCTTCTGCATCCCCTGGAGCAACGGTTGGCAGCTCTAGAACTTCTAGATGAGATGATGGCGCTTCTAATTCCAGGGCATTAGCACTCAAACTACTATCCCAGGCTGAAGTTGAAACATACGCAATACCGAGCAATCCACCAACTAACAGTCTTAAAACTTGATTAAGAAGAAGATACTCAAATTGATTGAAGGTTTTTGCAGAAACCACCTTCATAACTTTTTATACTCAACACCACGCGAAGAGCATAACACATGAAAACTCAACAAGAGGGTAACTTGTTGAGTCGAGTTAACTACATTTACATTGCGAGATAATTGTTAGCGATCGCGGCTATCAATCACAGCTCTAGTCAGAACTTTGAATGCGATCGCTAACCTCTAAACTCAAGTTGCCTCATCAGATTCTTGCTGTTCCCGCTCTGCTTCTAGAGCCTTAAGAGCCTTATAGATCCACAGTTTCGACAATTCAAGGGTGCTAACAGCATCAGGAATCTGCGACATAGGAATTTCTGACATGCTAGGGGGGTTTCTAAGACTATTCTTTAAGCATAGCGATCGCGTGACACTTGTTCCTGTAGATATATACCTAAAGTCTGAGATTTTGACCTAAAACTTTTTGCTCACCAGCCTTTAGATCGCGATCGTCCTAACTCAGCATCAGCTAATTGCCTGCGAATTTGATTAACCCGATTTGCTGATCATCCCTCCAAAGTATGACCTCATCGGAGGATATCAACGCGTTGTCAGCAAGACTAAGCTAAGTGAGCACAGCATTTTTGTGTCTAATCAAAAAATAGCCCCTGCAATATGTCATTTCGCAATCTTTTTTGGTTATTATCGATCGCTGCCACCCTAAATATTGTAGTTGCAACACCTCCAGCCCAAGCCAACTGCCCTGGCTCGGTTCAACCGCTAGAGGAGGTACAGCCTCAGGTGCAAAAGCGTTGGGAAGAATTACAGCGGATGGAAACATATCCTTGGGGCAAAGCACGAGTTTATGACCGTTTAGAGGGCGATCGCATCACCCTAGCACCTAGCTTTGATCAACTCCGCAATGGTGAAAAACAGGAAGCGATTGACCTGCTCAAACTGGGTAATTATATCCATAGTGTTTATGCCAGTGATGGTCGCTTACTCTCTGCGGTGTATGATGCTTGCACGCGATCTAATATGGTGACTGAGAAGGCACGCTATAGCTGGTATTACAATGCTGTTGGGCGATCGCTACCCACCACTTTGCCCCGTGAAGCACTCCGAAATGCGGGTACTCCTGCTTGGCGGTTGGTAAAAGTCCCGATCAGTCAAGCGAAAGAGCAGTCAGTTCGCGGTTTGTTTTGGCGCACGATGGGCTACAACCAAGCGAATAATGGCATGTGGATCGCCTGGGTGCCTGAGCATGGATATTTTGAAGTCAATGTGCCGAATGGCTATGATGTGAAGCAACTCGGCAAGTTGTGGAAAGTCGCCCCTCGCAACTATCGCTATATGGTGCTCTCAACCGACGGTACCATTCTGCAAGATGCCAACTTTGACACTTAAGACACCCCTTTAATCAGGTATAGGAACCACCACCATAACCCCTTAAAGAGACCTGAGAGGGTCAGTTTTATTTCCGCTGCTTCTGTCTTATGTCCTGCCCCTATAAGATGGTGCAGATGTAGCTCTGTAGCGATACCACTTGGCATATCATTTGATCTGGGTAAAGGAGAGAAGTTTCCTAACAATAGGTGATCAATTAAAAACAGCAAAAGTCTCTCATCGTCGCGATCGCTGGAATTGGAATACTGACTAACATCACGATTGACGAAGGCATCACCGATTTTGCAAGTTGTGTGACCTCGGATGAGATTGAGCTGATAGATACAATATCCTGTCCAACTGCGATGG
Organism: uncultured bacterium; assembly: GCA_966211855.1. Classification (GTDB taxonomy): domain Bacteria; phylum Cyanobacteriota; class Cyanobacteriia; order FACHB-46; family FACHB-46; genus CBIHQL01. Next base: position 2,610 of record CBIHQL010000192.1, on the reverse strand, counting down.
ATGTAGAGGGTGTCTTCTTCAACAAAGATAAACCACTTATCTTCCATGTTTTCTGGAATCAAGCCACGGCAAACACGCTCATATTCCTGCTCTGTCAACTGTCGCTCTAGATAAAGCAGAGAGCGCTGGGCAGGTAGAGGCTGGAGATTAGACCAAGAGTGGCGGGTGGCTAACATTTGAGGCACTGTCTAATGGCTACCAATATGAATCATGAGTAGTGGGCGTCAATAACTATGCTAGTGGCAATACCTGCTGGCCTTGCAAAATGGCTTGAGCCGTTGCGACTTGCCACTGATAGGCTGCATCTCGTTCTGGTAGGGGGGCAGAGTTGATAGCCTGCAAAGCTGCCTTAACCACGTCAGTTTGTCCAGCAGTCCACGCGGGGTTCAAGAAGCTGGCTGGATAGTCGTGGTAGCGCACACCGCCATCCCAGCATGAACTTGCTGCAAACACAGTCGCGGCTTGGGCTTGTTCATCCGTTGGTTCGTTGAGCCAGTTGAGTGCTGCCTGAATCCCGTCACGGTGGCCTTCATCTTCTGCTTCTGGAGGCAGGTCTCTAGAGACAAAATAGATTGCTTGTCGCACCACTGCTTGTTTAAAGCAAAGTTGCTGAGGCGGGGTCATTGCTTGTATTAACTCTGCAAGTTTGCCTGAGTCTGAGGGTATGCTTGTTTGCATCTCTATTTTTATCTCTTAATCATCTCGCAGTTGAGACAACAAGTAAAACACACAGCAGAATGCGATCGCCCCTACATAAAAAACATATGCGATCGCTGTAATAAGACAATTACAGCAAAGTATTTTTGAACATAACTTTAAAGGTTGTCCAACCATTTTCGCTGTTGACCGTAATTTCGCCCTCCAATTGCTCAACTAATTTCTTGGTCAGTGCCAGTCCTAAACCCGTGCCACCTTGGTTCCATAAATCTGCATTGGGTACCCGGTAAAACTTCTCAAAAATGTGAGGGAGTTCGGCTGCGGGGATTTCTGCCTGGTTCCGAACCTCAAATCGCGTGAGCAGCAAAGGAGATTGATCAGGATGAGAGGGGTCGAGGTCTTGGCTAAGCGTGAAGCAGATTTCGCAATCTGAAGGAGTGTATTTGCAGGCATTGTTGAGGAGTTCTGCTAAAAGCCGCGCCAAACTGTCGGGGTTGGAATGGAGGACGTGTAGCGTTGTAGGGAGATTTAGCGTGAAAGTTTGCTGTCGATCTTGCAGTCGCGATCGAAACGATTGGATGATCGGAGGGAGCCATTCCTGTAAATCAATAGGTTCCAGGGCGATCGGTTGGTCGTTGGCTTCTAGCCGTTGGAGATCGAGTAGATCGTTAATCAGTTCAACTTCTCGCTTACACTCTGTTTCTAAAATCTTGAGGTACTGCTGTTGTCGCTCTAGGTTGGGTGCCACTCGCAGCATGTGGATCGCTAGTTTCATGTTCGAGACGGGAGTTCGCAATTCGTGAGACACAGTGCTCAAAAAGTCGTCTTTAAGGCGATGTAACTTCTGTAATTCTTTAACCTGGTTTTGGGCTGCTTGGTACAGCCGTGCCTGACGAATGGCGATCGCACATTGATTTGCTACCTGTTGCACCAGGCGAATTTCAAGGTCACTATAAATTTGGTCAGGTTGGCGAAACAACCAGATGTCTGCGAGGATACCTTGCTCACCAAACACGGGACAGGCAAGAATGCTGGCGCGGAGGCGGTTAAATCGGGGGGATAACTGACAAAATTGGAGATTTCGCCCTTGTATGAGGTGTGAGTGGGTGCCAAGGGGGTCATCATCTAGCGCGATCTGCTTCCCCTGGCTAACCGCCCAACCGGGTTTTGCATATTCATAACCAATGAGTAAAATTTTTTGCTCCAGGTCATAAATCGCAGTTGAGCAACATTCGGCAGTCAGTACTGCGGTGACTTCTTGCACAACGGTTTGCAAAATTTGCGACTCATCCAGGGTATCGCGCACTTGATCGGTAATGCGTTTGAGGGTGGCTTCAAAATCAAAGGCTTGTTTCAGTTGCAGCGATCGCTCTTGCAATTCTGCTGTGCGCTGCTCAACTCGCACTTCTAGTTCTTCGTTAGCATCTGCTAGGGCAGTAAACGAGGTCTGCAACTGAGCAGACATATGGTTAAAGGCTTGAGTGAGTTCATTTAATTCTTTAATGTTTCTAGCGTCTATGGTTTGATTTAACTTGCCATCAGAAATGTGTTGAGCCGCTGCAATGACACGGGCAATGGGTTTGGCAATCCAATGAGCAGTCAAGATACTCAGGAGGGTTGACACGACCAAGGCGATGAAACACAGCAAAATGGTAGTGCGAGTATTTGCCTCAATGTGCTCCATAAAGTCGGCTTCTGGAACGACTACCACAATCAGCCAATCTAAACCATAGCGATCGCTAAACGGAGCCACCTGAATCAGGTATTGCTGCCCACCCGTGGTATAGGTCAGTTGCTGACTCCGGCGAATATTGTTGAAGGTGCCAAAATAACGTTTGAGGTATTGGGTGGTTTGCCGGGTGACCTGATCTCGACTGGCGATCGCCGCTATCCGTTGCCGTTTCGGCTCTCCGCTTGACGGTTGCACCCAGAACGGTTGTTCAAGGGTAGAAC
>CBIHQL010000191.1:0-7419 GCA_966211855.1 uncultured bacterium | reverse complement strand
GGTCAGCTCAACCACAATCGGCTCTTGGGTGGGTTCGGTTGTGAATACGGCAACTTCGGCGTTCCAGACTTTATTTGGTACGGCAACGGCAGCAATGGCGGGTAAAGCAGCGGGCGATCGCATGGTGGCGACGGCTGAGGCAGCGGCGGCGGCAGTGCGTCGAGAGTTGACGGTGGGTATGGATCCGGTCAGCATTCGCGAAAATATTGAAGATTATCTCGATCGCTTGCGCCCCGCAGAACTCGATATGTCGCGGATTCGGGGTGAGTTTGAGAATCTACTCAACAGCTCAGAACTGAAGTCGCTGGCACAAAATGTGGGGCCAGGTGAGTCATTGCGCGATCGCCTCAGTCACATCGATCGCCAGACATTTGTCAATTTGGTCAGCGATCGCACCGATCTCTCCAAGCGGGATGCCAATCGGATCGTCGATCAGCTCGAAGCGGTTTGGAAGCAGGTGCTTAACCAGCAAGACCAAAAAGATGTGATGGGGCAATTGCGAGATTATTTATCTTCTGCGCGTCCCGAAAGTCTGCGCTCTGGAGAGTTAAGCAGCAAGCTGGATGAGCTGATTCGTGAAGTTCGCCGCTCTGGGCAAAACATGGGGCAGCAATCTCAAAGCCCTAGTTTGTTTGACCGAGCCGTGCAGTATGGCATGACAGCACTCACAGGTACCGTGCTAGGTCGTACTGATTTGTCTGACTTAGATGTGGAAAAGGTGCTGGGTCAGTTGCAAGGCTTTAAAGATAAGTTGGGCAGTCAAGCCGAAAAGTTGGGTAGCCAAGTTTCTCAGCAAGTTCCGGCTTTGCCCTTTAGCCCCATTCGAGCGGATGTCGAAAACTACATTCTCAATGCCTATGCGTGGCATCTCAACCGCGAAACCATTCGCCATGAATTTAGAGATGTCATTTTTGACCCTGAAGCCGACTCCGGTACTGTCAGACGGCAACTGGAGCAGATCGGTCGCAATGACTTCGTAAATTGGCTGACTCAACGGGGCGATCTTTCTCCAGCACGCGTGGCTCGAAGAGGTACGCCAAGAGGTGTTAAGCACAGTTCGGGCGACTGAAAATCAAGAGCATGTTCAAGATTTGAGAAGCCGAGTGGATCACTATCTCCGCTCTACTAATAAATCAGATCTAACGGCTGAAGGCATCGATCGCGACTTCAAAGCGCTGCTAGAAGACTCTGATGCCGAATATGACAGTTTACGCGATCGCTTGGGTCGCTTTGATCGAGCCAGTTTGGAGCAGTTGCTAGCGACTCGCACCGATCTGACTCCAGGAGAAACTGATCAAATTCTCAATCAGCTAGAAAGCACTCGCGATCGCGTCTTAAGTGATGCTCAATCGCTGCAAGATCAAGCTCAAGCGAAAGCGACTGAGACGCGGCAAAAGCTAGAAGACTATCTGCGCAATACAGGTAAGTCAGAGCTGAACCCAGACGGCATTAAGCGTGATCTGAGCTTACTGGTAAATCATCCTCAAGCGGGTGTGAGTGCATTGCGATCGCGAGCTTCTGAAGTCGATCGCGAGACCTTGGTGCAACTTTTGGCTCAACGCCCCGACATCAGCGAAGAAGAAGCCCGCCGCATCGTAGACCAAGTTGCAAACACCTGGAGCAGCTTGATTCATGGGCCACAAGCTGTGGTTGGCAAGACTAAAGAGCAGTACGACAAAACCACGACTGCGATCGCTGACTACCTGCGTCGGACTAACTTACGAGAGCTAGACCCCGATGGCATTCAGCGCGATCTATCGACGTTGCTACACGACCCCAAAGAAGGGACAGTTGCCCTGCGCCGCCGTCTATCTCAAATCGATCGCGAAACGTTGGTGAAGGTGTTGAGCCAACGCGAAGATTTGACAGAAGCTCAGGTCAATCAAACGATTGATCAAGTGCAAGATGCAATTCGTAAACTGGCGCGGACTCCCCGACGCTTAGCCTCTCGAACTCAAGAGCGAGTCCGGGATTTCCAAGCCAACTTAGAAAACTACCTGCGCAATACCGATAAGGAAGAGCTGAACCCCGAAGGCATCAAGCGCGACCTGCAACTGTTGGTCAGTGACCCTCGCTCTGGGTTGAGCAGCGTCAGCGATCGCTTATCCCGTTTCGATCGCTCAACCATTGTGGCGCTTCTATCTCAGCGTTCTGATATGAGTGAGGCCGAAGCAAACCGGGTTGTCGATCAGGTGCTTTCGGTGCGTGACCAAATTCGCGATCAAATTCAAAATATTCAGCACCAAATTCAGTCAATCATTGACAGCATCTTTGCGCGGATTCGCAACTACCTCAACTCGCTCGATCGCCCAGAACTCAACTATGACGGCATCAAGCGCGATCTACGGACTTTGTTCGACGACCCTCAAGCCGGGTTTGATGCTTTGCGGACTCGCCTAGGGCAGTTCGATCGCGGGACTTTGGTGGCCTTGCTCAGCTCTCGCGAAGATATTTCGGAAGCAGATGCCAATCGCGTCATTGACCAAATCGAGTCGGCTCGCAACAGCGTACTGCAACGGGCAGAGCGGATTCAGCAAGAAGCTCAGCGTCGCCTTGAAGAGGTTAAACTGCAAGCTCAACGTCAAGCTGAAGAAACTCGGAAAGCGGCTGAAAGTGCGGCTTGGTGGTTGTTTGGTACTGCGGTTGTCTCTGCTTGTGCCTCTGCCATTGCGGGTGCGATCGCTGTTTAACTAACCGTTTAACTAAACCTAGAGCGATCGCTACTATCCGTAATCACCTTTAGATATTCCTGACACCCAGCGCATCACTTCAACGGTGGTGCGCTTTTCTATTGGGCATCCAATTTGAAGTCGTGATCGTATCCATCTAGAGATAGGTGAGAAAATCCCCCGATTGTATGGTGTCGAAATACACCAAGATCCGGGAATTTTAAAGAAGTGGAAGTGAATCTAAAATTCTCAGCTTGCGGTTAGCTATTCTCGTTTAATCAAAATATGCGGCTTAATCTTGGTCACGCCACACATCGCAATAGTCTTGCCACCGATAGCATTGAGTTTTTTGTTCGCAATGCACTCAACTGTGGCGTGTTGGTGCCAGCAGCAGAAGCTCAAATTCAGCGTTTAGTGCAACGGGGCGGCTTGTCTGAACGCGATCGCTCTTTGCTTGCGATTCTGCGAGATGCGATTCAAGATGGCTGCATTCAGCGGGATGCCACCCTGAGCCACACCAATATTCAGTTCTAGTTCTAGTCAAAAGCTTTGATTATGCTGAGGGTGCGTCGCCCTGTTGGGTTGCTTTCCACTTCCAAACCAACCCCGATAACAAATTGGTCACGATGTGAGCGACAAGAGGTACCAGCAAGTTGCCTGTTACCAATGCACTCACACCCAAAATTACCCCCACCACGGTTGCCCACAGCATATAGGGCCAGTGCTTTAAGCCGCTCAGGTGCAAAACGCCAAAGCAGATGCTAGACAAAGCAACTCCCACCCCATTAAGGCCAAAGGCAGGCAGCATCACCCCACGAAACAACAACTCTTCACTCAGACCAGGGAGCAAGCCCAACCAGATTAGGTCAGGCCAGATCAGCGGCTTCAGCACGAGTTCGAGATACATATCCGCGCTTTCGCGATATTTGGGCCAAAAACGATAGAGTATCGAACTGGTTCCTGAAATACCCAAACCTAGCCCTAAGCCGAGAGAGAGGGCGTGACCTACCCAAGCCAAGGGTAAGAGCGAGACAGTACCCAAATGTAGCCACAACTTTGCCACTAGAAGCAAAACGATGGCTGTTGCCCCCATAGCGATGAGCACCTGGATACGGGTTAGCGGTTCGATTTCAGGTGATTGGCGTTGAAGTTCGGTCACAAGCGTTGGGCAAGAATGAAGGACAACACAAGCGAAAAACAGCTTCCTTCAGAGGCTACCAGGGAAATTTTAGCTCTAACCATCTTCTGTAAACCCCTGGCTTTAGAGGGAAAGCTGGCCCAAAGAGGTAATTTGAGCCGTTAAGGCTTGAGGGCTAATCCCAGCTTTATGTGCAGTTAACACTCCTAATGCTTCTAAATACGAGTTTACCCGCAGAGCCTTAATCCCTAGTGTGGGGGGAGAAACCCGCATTTTTGTAGTGTTGTCTGCCACCGTAATGATTTGAGCCTGCGTACTACTCAAACTCAGTGTAGCGCTACCCCCACAGGCACTATCTGGAAGCACAACGGCATCAACGCGATCGCGCCATAAAATATCTGCTCTGGTTGTTACCTGATCTAGAGAAGTCAGGAATTGGGGAGCACGACTCAATCCGACTAGCACACAGGGCAAAAAAGTATAACCAATCTCTTCGGCGGCAGAGCGGGGTGAAATCTCAGGATCTAAGGGCAGAGGGGTTAGAGCAGGTGCGTGAGCACAAGGAACTTGAAAGGTACGAACAACCAGATGGCTGATGACAGCTTCGGCTCCTGCTAAAGGGTCAACACCTTGTCCATGTCGATATTGCTGCAACGCTTCACTGCCCGTGTCGTCCGGAAATCGAGCGACTACTGCGATCGCCTCTGCTTTTGCCTGCCGGATTAATACATCTACAGCTCGTAATAAACTGCCAGGGTTGCCGATTGTACCCCAAGTAGCCCCAGAGTCTGCGGTGCGCAACTCAACTTCTAACGGGGCATCGGTGACGACATAATCGGTTAACTGCAAGCCTAAGGTGGCACGGGTGGCATCGGCTGCTTGCAAATGTCGCGATCGCAGTTCTGGCTCAATTGCTTGATCGAGCACGAGGCCAACCCGGTTTTGATGCACAGGCTTGAGACCCCAATGCCCTGCCGCAAATTGATCTAAACCGTACCCTTCTACATAGAGGGCGTTAGGTAAAGGCCAATAAAGCTGTGCGCCATTGAGAACATTGGGATGGGTAATCAAGCAATCAGCAACTTGAGCGATCGCACGGGCTACCGGGAGTGCATCTCCGGCATAACCGCCAATCGCCGCGCCAATCCCAGTCGGGATAATTAAGAGAACAGTGTAAGGTCGTTGAATCAAGCCGATGCCACAGAGGTAGACGCAACTTCTTGATCGCCTGTCACGATCGCATCGACATAGGCTTTTTGATTTTCGATATCTACATCGGTCACAGCCCAGCGCAGAGGTTCACCGCGTTTTTGCAATTCCTGCTCGATCGCCTGATGCATTTCGACCGGAGATGCTTGGAGGTCAATTTCTGCAGTAATAAAATGAGTCGTCATAGTTTTTCGTTGCCAAGGCAATAACACGGCTGTTTTAGTTTAAGCCAGATGATTGAGATCGAAACGGCTGAGTTTGTAGAAATTAGCATCTAGCAAATGCTCGCAATCCTGCTAGATGCTCTGGTCATTCATGAATCTCTAGCGAGCCTGAAACTGCCCAAATTGTAGGTGATAAACGGTGTCTTCTTTGTTGGTTTCAACTTTGAGATCAGAGCGAGGGTAAGCCACACACCGCAGTGCATACCCTTGAGCTTGCAGTTCTGGGCTAATTCCCATGCCGTCTGCTTGATCGACTTTTCCTTCTAAAATTTGAGCTGCACAGGTCGTGCAAACTCCGGCATTACAAGAACTGGGCAGATCTAAGCCTGCATCAGCCGCTGCGTCTAGAATAGTGCGGTCTGCGGGAACCTCTAATGTGTGCGTGTTCCCTTCGTGTTGAATTTGAACTTTGTAAATTTGAGACATAAAGAATGTGTGCGAGAGAGCGATCGCTCTAGCAAAACAACAGCTTTGTCCTATTTTTCCATGAATTGTTCGCCCGTCGGCATAAAAAATGCGCCTGAAAAATCTCAGACGCAAAGTTGAATGGATGAGTGAAAAAGCAGGGAGTTTTTAGGTGAGAGCTTCTGCGCCCGCCACAACTTCCAGAATTTCTTGAGTAATCGCAGCTTGACGAGCCTTGTTATAGACCAGAGTTAAGCCACCGATCAGGTCGCTGGCGTTCTCGCTGGCGTTGTTCATCGCCGTCATCCGCGCAGCCAACTCGCTTGCCGCAGATTCTTGCAGTGCTCGCAGTAGCTGGTTGTTCAAATACAACGGCAACAGAGCATCCAAGATTTGTACGGGGTCTTGCTCAAACAACATGTCCCGAGGCATCTCTTTAATGTTGCTGGTGACTCGTTCCCGCTCGACTTGGAACTGACCGCTGCGAGTAGTGAGCCGGAAGATTTCGTCATCTGCTGCTTCAAACCCTTGAGGATCGAGGGGCAACAGCGTCTGTACGACTGGACGAGAACTAATCAGCGACACAAATCGGGTGTAGACCAATTCCACGCGATCGACGCTCTCAGAGAGAAACAGAGACAGAATTTCGTCTGCAATTTCTGACGCTTCGCTAGAGGTCGGGATTTGCTCCAAACCTGTGTAGCTCGCATCAATGGGTTGGTCGCGACGCTGGAAGTATTGCAGAGCCTTACGACCCACAATAATGAATTTGTAGTCGAGCCCTTCTGCTTTCAGCTCTTTAGCACGGTTTTCGGCCCGGCGAATGACGTTGGAGTTGTAAGCGCCGCAAAGACCGCGATCGCCCGAAACAACCAACAAACCAACGGTGCGAACTTCCCGCTTCCGGAGCAGAGGTAGATCGACATCTTCAAAGCGAAGACGGGTTTGCAAACCGTATAAGACTTGAGCTAAACGGTCAGCAAAGGGACGGGTGGCAATAACTTGCTCTTGGGCACGGCGAACCTTCGCAGCCGCAACCAAGCGCATTGCTTCAGTGATTTTTTTGGTGTTCTTGACCGACTGAATGCGATCGCGAATGCTCTTGAGATTTGGCATAGTTGTTTCCCTCTCTTAGCAACTAGCGATTAGCAGCTAGCAATTAGCAGACTGGGCTAACGGCTAACGGCTAACCGCTAATGGCCTGATTGTTTATACGGTTGCCATAAACGCTTGCTTCGTTTCAGCGATCGCTTCTTTGAGAAGCTGTTCAGCGTCGCTATTGAGGGCTTTTTGGCTGCGGATGATTTCACCGTACTGAGGCTTGCTGTTCTTCAGGTATTCACGCAAGCTCTTGATGAAGCTGGTGACTTTATCAACTGGGATCTCATCGAGATAGCCGTTGATACCCGCGTAGATGATTGCAACTTGCTCGTTAACGGGAATCGGAGAGTATTGAGACTGCTTCAAGATTTCCCGCAGACGCTGACCACGAGCCAATTGGTCTTGGGTAGCTTTATCCAAGTCAGACGCAAATTGAGCGAATGCTTCGAGTTCAGCAAACTGAGCCAACTCTAGTTTCACCTTACCAGCGACTTGCTTCATCGCCTTGATCTGAGCCGCAGAACCTACGCGAGATACCGAGATACCTGCGTTGATTGCCGGACGCAAACCTGCGTTGAACAAGTCAGAAGACAAGAAGATCTGACCGTCAGTAATCGAAATTACGTTGGTAGGAATGTAAGCAGAACCGTCACCTGCTTGGGTTTCGATAATC
>CBIHQL010000190.1:0-7485 GCA_966211855.1 uncultured bacterium | reverse complement strand
GGTAGGGATGGATCAACAGGTGAAACGAGTACCTAGTTTGGTTGTGATTTGTGGCCCCACAGCATCGGGAAAATCGGGGTTGGCGATCGCGTTGGGTCAGCGGTTGGGCAAGGCGGCAATTTTGAGTGCTGATTCGCGGCAGGTCTATCGAGAATTCGACATCGGTACTGCCAAGCCGACTTGGGTCGAACAGCAACAATTGCCTCACTATCTAATTGATATTTATTCTCCCATCGAAACTTTAACTTTGGCGGATTATCAACAGCAGGCACAAACGCTGATCACTCAGTTTCACCACGCTTCAGATACGTTGCCTCTGTTAGTGGGCGGTACAGGGCTGTACATTCGCTCGGTGGTGCAAGGGTTGATCATTCCACGTGTGCCCCCCCAGCCAGAACTGCGATCGCAACTGCAAGCGCTAGGCCAAAAACAACTCTATGCATTTCTGCAACAGGTTGATCCAGCTTCGGCCCTGCGAATTCACGCGAATGATCAAGTGCGGACCTTGCGTGCCCTAGAAGTGTTTTACACCACAGGGCGACCCATTTCAGCGCAGCAGGGTGAGAATCCTCCTGATTACCCAATTCTACAAATTGGGCTTGACTGTGAGGGCGATCGCCTGACTCGTCGAATTGAACAGCGCACTAATCAAATGATCGCAGCCGGGTTTGTCGATGAGGTGGCAGCACTTTGTTATAAGTATGGCCCCGACCTACCACTGCTGAATACGCTCGGTTATCAGGAAATCAAACAATATCTAGCCGGAGAAATCACCCTCACAGAAGCGCGAGATTTAACAGTGTTGCACACTCGGCAGTTTGCCAAACGTCAACGCACCTGGTTTCACGCTGACCCCACAATTGAGTGGTTTGACTCCGATGCCCCTGATTTGCTGGAACAAGTCTGGCAGCGAGTTCAAAAATTTTGGGATAGCCCCCAGTTGGCGATCGCTGCTCAATAACTCCTTTGCTCACCACACCAATATCCTTATGATTCAATTGTACTATTTTGAGGTGACAACGTAGGGTTTGTGAGTTTTAGAGTATGCATGACTCCCCTATGGGTGTGAAAAGCTGGGGATTTTATAATGTGGCTACAATCCTTTAGAACTTCAACCATGCTGGCACATCGTATTGAAACCACGGTCAATCAAGATGGGACAGTCACGCTAGCAAACTTACCATTTCAGCCTGGAGAAGCAGTAGAAGTCATTATTCTGGCTCAGCCTAGTGCAGGAGTCGAGCAAAATAGGTATCCACTCCGAGGAACTACTATTCAGTACATCAACCCCTTGGAACCTGTTGCTTCAGAGGATTGGGGAGCCATAGCATGATTTTGCTAGATACCCACATTTGGATTTGGTGGGTACATGGTGCTCCTCAGGTGATTTCCATCGCGATCCTGCTGATCAGATTATTGTTGCGACAGCTAGAGTGTATGAGTGTCCCCTAGTGACAATGGATAGCAAAATTCTCAATTACGCTCATGTTCAGAAGCAACCTGAGCCCAAGACTTATTAAAAAAGTGTTCTAATTCCCTGAAGACCCTGATTAGGAACATTAATCAGAATAGAGGCCGAAACCAACTAAAATTAATTACCTATCAAGGGAATCGAGCCGCCTCTATGAAGAAACTGATCAAAGGTCTGCGGGAGTTTCAGACCGGATACTTTAGCCAGCACCAAGACTTGTTTGAGCAACTCTCGCACGGTCAGAAGCCGAGAGTACTGTTTATCACCTGCTCTGATTCCCGAGTTGACCCTAACTTGATTACTCAAGCTCAGGTCGGCGATTTGTTTGTGATTCGGAATGCGGGCAACTTGATTCCTCCCTTCGGTGCGGCGAATGGTGGCGAAGGCGCAGCGGTTGAGTATGCGATTCATGCGTTGGGTATTGAGCAGGTGATCGTCTGCGGTCACTCGCACTGTGGCGCGATGAAAGGCTTACTCAAGCTCAACAGCCTGGAAGAAGAAATGCCGTTGGTATACGAATGGCTCAAGCACGCCGAAGCGACTCGTCGTTTGATGCGAGAACACTATAGCGATCGCGAGGGTGAAGAGCTGTTAGAAATCACGATCGCCGAAAATGTGGTGACACAACTTGAAAACCTGAAAACCTACCCTGTCATCCGCTCGAAGCTTCATGAGGGCAAACTGGCGCTGCATGGCTGGGTTTACAGCATTGAAACGGGTGAAGTGTTAGCTTATGACCCTGAAGAGCAAGAGTTTTTGCCACCCCACAGCAAAATTACGCTACCACCACCGCCCAAGCCTGCTTTTGTAGAGGATGATCTATCAACCTACAGTTGGCTGCCTCGTGACCAAGCTCAACGAATCTACCGCGGTTCTTATTAACAAAGACAGTCTCAAAACTCGAAAGCTACCAAGTCTCAAACCTGGTAGCTTTTTTCAACGGAGAGGGTGGGATTTGAACCCACGGTACCTTTCGGTACACTCGATTTCAAGTCGAGCGCATTCGACCACTCTGCCACCTCTCCAAAAGGTGCGGTTTAGGCTGAGCTGTCAGCGACAAACCCAAACCGATGTTATTGTAACCTGTTCTGCGAAAAACTGTGCGTGGTAACCAGAGAATTTCTGTTAGGCAGGCTCGGCAACAGTTGAGGCAGGTTGATATAAGACTTGCTCAGAGGCTACCCGGAAATTTTGATCGACCCAAACTTGGGTGATTTGGGCGACAGTCTGAGCTTGTAGAGAAACTAAGCAAAAATGACGTAAGCGATCGCTGCCCACCTGTTTAATACGGGGTACGTTGGCAGCATTGAGATAAAGGGTTGATTCTGAACCAAGATGAACAGTTCGTCGAGTTCGTTCTCGGGTGTTGCGCAAGTTGTGGTGCATATGACCAAAAGCCACGAGCGGCACAGATTTGCCAAGTCGTTTAGTTTGAGCGATCGCATCAGCAAAATCGGGGTCGCCGTAGTCACCACCCACTGGCATCCAATCTTTGCCACAAGGGTCTTCGGGGCGATCGCCTAGTCCAATGGGGCCACAGTGACCTAAGAAAATCACCGTCTCAAAAGTGGCTGCTTTGGCTGCTGCAACGACTTTGGCAGTAGATTCAGCAAAACTGCTCACCCCGTAGCGCTCTTGATAAAACTGACCGTTTTTCCAAACCGAACCACCCCAGCTAAACGGGCGGGTTCCTACCACGCTGAGGCCAAACTGGGGGAAATCTAGCTTGCCGTAGCCGACATGAAGTTCCCCTAAAATATCGAGTTGATCTTGCACCCAGTCTTCTTTTTGACGATTGTAAGGGCACTTGTGCTTGCCCCAGTCAGAGGCGCTGTACCAGGCATCGTGATTGCCCAAGATTACCGCTTTCGGCAGGTTTAGATTCGCGATCGCCCGCACTACCTCAACTGACTCGTTGCCAAAATCACCGACAAACAACGCTAGGTCAACTCCAAGTTGTTGAAGTGCCAGCCCATCTTCGGCTTCCCACGCTTCATGCACGTCGCCAATGACGGCAATGGTGAGTGAATTGCGATCGCTCTGCTTGCTCATGCCCCATCCTTTTCGTTGTTAGAGGTTGACCTGCACAACCCCTTTTTTAGGATAGGCAAGCCTGAGCGGTTTTAACAGGGCTTTGAGGTAGAGGTGACGCAGGCTCAAGCTTCTGTTTTCGCCCGATTGTATCTGGGTACTTTAATGGATGAGATTCTTGTCTAGCCCAACGAGTGCAAGAACAAATCAGGAAGCTCATGAGTAAGGAAACTTTTATGAAAGAAGCTAAGCTGCCAGCTCAATTCATTTGGGCAGTCTTGATAGTCAGTGTTTTACCATTTTTGCTTAATCTTGTGGGAATCAATTTTGGCTCGCCGCGCTATGCCAATCTGTTCTCACTGTCACCAATGACTCCAAATCAACTCACAGATGCGATGCACCATTCGCTATCAGGGAGCTTTATACACACCATCTTAGAGTGGAGTGCTTTATGCACCGCAATTTTTACAGCAATTTTGTCCTTTATCTATTTTCAAAATAAGCGTGATGTGGTGACACCTATCATTGGTGTTTCGCTACTTTGTGCGGCGATTATGGATGCCTTTCACACTTTAGCCGCCGATCGCTTGATTGCAGGAGCAGCAAATACCCAAGATCTCGTTACTTTTAGCTGGGCAATTTGTCGTCTGTTCAATATTTTAATTTTGATCGCTGGTACAGGAATTTTTCTGGTAACAGGTTCTCGAAAGTGGCGAGGCAACTTAGGTTTTATTAGTGTTATTGGTTTTGTGTTTGGAGTCATTGCCTACACAATTATCTACGCATGTGTTACTAGTTCTCAACTACCTCAAACAACATTTCCAAATGCACTCATCACGCGACCTTGGGACTTAATTCCGCTCTTATTTTTTATCTTTGCAGGTCTCGTTGTTTTCCCTGAGTTTTATCGACGCTATCCCAGTTTATTTTCTCATTCGCTACTGATTAGCGTCATTCCTTCGGTTGTTTTACAACTCCATATGGCCTTTGGCTCTACTGCCTTGTTTGACAATCATTTTAATATTGGTCACTTTCTCAAAATCATTGCCTATTTGGTACCGTTTGCTGGCCTTAGTTTAGAGTATGTTCAAACTTACCGAAAAGAAGCGTTAGTACTGAAGATGCTGACCAATTCATCAGAGTTGGTTTCGGCAACGGTCGCGCAACAAGAACAAATGGCTCTCCAGCAAGCAACGGCGGTTAGTCAAACGACAGCCACAATGGATGAGCTGAACCGAGCTTCGCAACAGTCGGCTGAACAAGCAAAAGCTGCGGCTGTGAGTGCCCGTCAAGTATTAGTGCTAGTGAATGGAGCTGAACAGGAGCAGCTTCTAGATGCTAGTTCGAGTTTGCGGGCTAAAGTTGGACAAATTGCTGATCAAATCTTGCAACTGTCTGGGCAAGCTACGCAGATTAGTGTGGTTTCTAAATTAGTCAGTGATTTAGCGAACCAAACAAATATGCTGGCGCTAAATGCTGCCGTAGAAGCGGCTCGGGCAGGTGATAATGGCAAAGGGTTTGCGGTGGTTGCTGCTGAAATTCGGAAATTAGCCGATGAAAGCCGCAAGTCGGCTGAGCAAATTAACGGGCTAGTTTTAGAGATTCAAAGAGCAACAAAAGCAACAGTTTCTGTTTCGGATGAAGGTCGTCAAACCGTAGATGCGATCGTCGATGCAGTAAACAATATCACGATCAATAGTCAACAAATCTCACTCACTACCAATCAACAAGCGATCGCGATTCAACAGGTAGTCGATACGATGACCAACCTAAATCAAGGAGTCGCCAAAACTGCCAGTGGCATCAGCGAAACTAAAATAGAACTCCAACAGATCAATGAAACGCTTTTACGTCTAGCTGATAATTAAATTAATCAGCGATCGCCATTCAACAGGTTGTTGATACAATGACAAACCTTAACCAAGGAGTCGCCAAAACTGCTAATGGCATCAGCGAAACTAAAGTAGAACTGCAACAAATCAACGAAACACTTCTGCGTTTGGCTGACAATTAGATTGAGTCAGTTCAGTTAGTTTTTAACCTCAAGGAAGTGGAATTCCTGCCGAACGAATGGTGAGTTTAACAGTGCCTTTGGCTCATACTAATGTAATCACCTTCCACATAGTTGCCACCGTTTGTATTGATAGACTCATAGTAATTACTGCTAGAACCCATGTAAATTGTTCTTTGCTTTGTCATAGTTATTTCTCCTGCATGATAAAGGATATATACATTATTCAAAAGATTTAAAGAGCTTAAGCAAATGAGGAAGGATCATTTGTCTTGAGCTGAGAGGACGCCAAAATTAAATCTATTCCAAATCTGGTATTATCCTCTCTTCTAAAGTCAGTTGTTTTTCTGTTGATAATTGACAATCCATTACTCAAAATCATTCTTTCTATGCTTGAAGATGTATACTTTCGAGTTAGATATAGCCGGATTGAGTCATTTGCCAAAAAGTCCATGTATGACCAATCTGGCAGCATTATTCGAACTGTTTCTTCTGTTGAATTTTTATATAAAATATCAACTAAAATGGCTTTGTCTTTCTCTACGGAAGCTTGAAAAAATACATTGTTTAAGTCTATGTGTAAATCAGTGTTTTGGAGCAATGCACTTGTAATAAATTTCTTAAAAGATTCAATTCCAGAGTATTCTGCTGCTGCTGTTACTGATTGATCATCTAATTCTTTAGTGATTGCAACTTCTAGAAGGAGCAAATCATTGGGACGTAATAGTTGAGAGAGTGCATTCAACAAGCTGACATCATCTTGGAAATTGGCTAATGTGTTACCAAGTAGAGAGAATAGAACTGGTTCTTTAGGAAGGATTTGACCAATCATTCTTCGCAAATCTCTAATTCTTCTCTCATCAGAAAAGTCAAGTTGAATTGGTAATATTTGACTTCTCCTTAATTTCTCTATACAAAGAACCTCCAAAATCGCAACTCTTAACATTGTTGAACTCATGTCAACTGGGAAATATAAACTCTCTGGATTCTCATCAAGGAAAGAGTTTAAAATATGGTAGTCTTTTTCTCCAGTTCCCACACCTAGACTAACGTAATGATACCCCTGAAATTCTAGGCTATCAGAATAAATCTGCTGCCAGCGGGTTCTAAATGATTTAATACTCTGTTGCATCATCATCACTGGATAAAAGTGATCAGCGCAAGTATTTATCCATGCTATTGTCGGGCCTATACCCCAGTAGGAAAAGCCAGATAGAATCTGTTTTCCGTTGCCATCGTGATCCCCCTTTAGTGCTGTCACAAGTTCTGCAAGCTTTGTTTGTGGATTGTCTCCAACAAAACAAAATGTCCATCCTAAATCTGCATTGTCACTTGAGTCTTCTAATAATTCGGCAAAATTCCGATGGTAAATCATAATCCTAATTTCAAGTTAATGATTTTAGCCTAATGAGATATTTTTGAAAATCTTACAGCAATATAGGCGATAGTAGTTATTTAAGCTTTAAATTAGATTCAAGCTTAAATAAAAAACATCTTGCAACTAAAAATTGTAGTTATACGTTCTACATCTAGAACAAAAAAATGTCTGCCTTGTTTTATGTAATGAGGTGCAAAGCTTGATTTGAAGTTTTTAGAGCGGGTGAGTTCCATAGATTTCCTAAAAGATGCGTAAAAACGAGGTGGCCTTCCAGGAAATTACTATTTCTCTTGTAATAAGGCTCTGCTAGGCGCAATATTCACATCTGCTAATCAAGTGTATAAGGGATAGTCGATGGTTTTTGGTAAAAAACACTATAATTAAAGTACAATCAGTTACTTCACCCTTTTTGCATTCTTAGGTGGCTTGCAACTGTGTTCACCACTACCCTTCCTCAGCAACGCTCCAACTCAACCAATTTGCCTCAAGACTTGTTTGCTGCGATTCAAGCACTGAAGCAAGAACTTAATGCCATTATTCTGGCTCACTATTATCAAGACCCAGATATTCAAGATGTTGCCGACTCTTTGGGTG
>CBIHQL010000189.1:0-7498 GCA_966211855.1 uncultured bacterium | reverse complement strand
ATGCGTCACCGTTCAGGCTGTTTGAGTGTATTTATTCTGGTGAAGAGTGGGCAGGATTTAAAGTAAATCGCTCAAAAATGCGTATTACCCCAAGAGTCTCATTCCACCCAGTTTGAGATTTTTTTAGCTAGTAGAAGTGGGCGTGAATTTAGCAACCGTAGAGTGGGCATCTTTCCCGCTACGAAAGGTCAGCTGTAATAACCTCTGGCGAGCAATTCATTATGGCAAATCAAAAGATTTTAGTAATTGATGATGGTAAGAGCATCCGGATGCAAGTGCGAGATATGCTGCCTCAGACCTTTGAGTTTTTAGAAGCGAAGGATGGCGTAGAAGGACTCGATTTAATTCGTCAGGCTCGGCCTCACATCGTATTGCTCGATTTCTTTATGCCCCGGATGAACGGTTGGGAAGTCTTGGAGCAGATTCAAGCTCAACCAGAGTTGGTGAATATTCCGCTAGTTGTGATGTCAGGTCGCAAAGAAGAAGTAGTTGCAAAAGTACCTGGCTTATTTGAGCGATTTGAGTTTATTGAGAAACCGTTTGACCAAAAAGCCTTGATTGGTGCAGTCCGCTCAGCGATCGCCAAATCTAAAACCCAAAAGCCCGCCGCGATCGCCGCCAAACCAGCCCCGGTTGCCACATCAAGCACCTCTACCAGCCTGCAACCCTTGCACCAAAAGGTCGATCAGATGCAGGCAGACATTGACAGCATCAAAAAACAAGTGGCGCAAATTACCGCTCTAATTAAACAAAAACTCAAATAAGTTGCAGCCTTGCTCTGGCGATCGCTTAATCATCTGTAATCATCTAAGACAGGTGAACTAACTTGTTGCACGCCCTCGCTGCGGTAATCTGGAAAGAGTGACTTTAAGATAACCCTCTTTCATTGCAGCCCTATGTCCTCTGCCGTTTCCAGCCCTGCTCGCACCATTCGCATCGGTTCCCGTAAAAGCCAACTGGCGCTCGTTCAGACTTACTGGGTGCAAGAGCAACTTCAGAAGGCTTTCCCAGACCGGACGTTTGAAGTGCACACCATGAGCACCCAGGGTGACAAAATCCTGGATGTGGCTTTGGCAAAAATTGGTGACAAAGGCTTGTTCACCAAAGAGCTGGAGCTAGGCATGATCAACAACGAGATCGACTTTGCAGTCCACTCGCTCAAAGATTTGCCCACTCGGTTGCCGGAAGGTTTGATGTTGGGTTGCGTCACCGAGCGCGAAAACCCCGCTGATGCGCTGGTGGTGCATGAAAAGTACAAAGACAAGCAACTCGATACCCTGCCAGAAGGTGCGGTCGTTGGGACTTCCTCACTACGTCGTTTGGCTCAACTCCGCCACTACTACCCCCACCTCACTTTTAAAGATGTGCGCGGTAACCTCAATACTCGCTTGGCTAAGTTAGACGCAGGCGAATATGATGCGTTGATTTTGGCTTATGCAGGTTTGCACCGTTTGGGTATGGGCGATCGCATTCACCAAGTGATTCCTGCCGAAGTATCGCTGCACGCGGTTGGTCAAGGGGCCTTGGGGATCGAGTGCCGTGAAGGTGACACCGAAGTTTTACAACTCCTCAAAGCGCTAGAGCATACTCCCACCGCTCACCGTTGCTATGCCGAACGTGCTTTCTTGCG
Source organism: uncultured bacterium (assembly GCA_966211855.1). Taxonomy (GTDB): domain Bacteria; phylum Cyanobacteriota; class Cyanobacteriia; order FACHB-46; family FACHB-46; genus CBIHQL01. Next base: position 5,868 of record CBIHQL010000189.1, on the reverse strand, counting down.
CGAGCTTGAAGGCGGTTGCCAAGTGCCGATTGGCGTGAATACCGTTTTGGAAGGTGAATCGCTGACCTTGACCGGAATCGTGGCTAGCCTTGATGGTCAGACTGTGGTCAAAGACACGATCACTGGCCCCGCAGCCGAAGCAGAGCGCTTAGGAACTGAATTGGCAAAGAGCCTCCGTCAGCAAGGTGCTCAAGATATCTTGGATAAAATCTTGGCAGAGGTTCAACGCGGTTAGGGTTCTCAACCATTTCAGGGGATACAGGAATAATGCGAATTCTGTTTGTAGCCGCCGAAGCAGCACCCGTTGCTAAAGTCGGTGGAATGGGTGATGTTGTCGGTGCTTTGCCCAAGATTTTGCGCCAGATGGGGCATGATGTCCGCATCTTCATGCCTTACTACGGCTTCATGCCTGACAAAATCCCCGGAATTCCCCAAGAGCCGGTTTGGCGTGGCAGTGCCATGTTTCAAAGCTTTGAGGTTTACGAAACAGTCTTGCCCGGTTCTGATGTTCCCCTATATTTGTTTGGGCATCCGGCTTTTACGCCTCGCAATATTTATGGTGGCGAGGATGAGGACTGGCGGTTCACCCTCTTTTCAAATGGGGCGGCAGAATTTGCTTGGAATTACTGGAAGCCGAATATCATCCACTGCCACGATTGGCATACCGGGATGATTCCAGTCTGGATGCACCAAACCTCGGATATTGGCACTGTCTTCACCATCCACAACTTGGCCTATCAAGGCCCCTGGCGCTGGAAACTAGAAAAAATGACCTGGTGCCCGTGGTACATGCAAGGTCACAATACGATGGCGGCAGCAGTACAGTATGCCGATCGCGTGAATACGGTGTCGCCCACCTATGCCCAGCAAATTCAAACGCCTGCCTATGGCGAAACCCTCGAAGGCTTGCTGTCGTTTATTAGCGGTAAGCTGAGCGGCATCGTCAATGGCATTGATGTCGAGTCTTATAACCCAGCAACCGATCGCTACATTCAGCAGACCTTTACGGCAGACACGCTGGATCAGCGAGTGGCAAACAAAATCGCGTTGCAAGAAGAAGTTGGGCTAGAGGTTAACTCAGGGGCCTTCTTGATTGGCTTGGTTAGCCGCTTGGTTGAGCAGAAGGGCATTGACTTGGTGATTCAAGTTCTTGAGCGCTTCATGTCTTACACCGACGCTCAGTTTATTTTTCTAGGGACGGGCGATCGCTATTACGAAACCCAACTCTGGCAAATCGCCTCCCGCTATCCCGGACGGATGGCTGCTTACCTGCTCTACAACGATGCGTTGTCACGGCGAATCTATGCAGGCAGTGATGCGTTCTTGATGCCGTCTCGATTTGAGCCTTGTGGCATTAGCCAGATGTTGTCGCTGCGATATGGTTGCGTGCCAATTGTGCGCCGGACAGGTGGCTTAGTGGATACCGTTTCCCACCACGACCCGATGAACCATGCGGGGACAGGCTACTGCTTCGATCGCTACGAGCCCCTAGACTTGTACACCTGCATGGTGCGGGCTTGGGAAGGGTTCCGCTACAAACCCCAATGGCGAGAAATGCAGCAGCGCGGTATGCAAACTGACTTCAGTTGGGATCTGTCAGCTAAGCAGTATGTCAAGCTCTACAGCGACATTATGGGCGTGGCTCCTGAAGAACCAAGCATCAAGCAACTAGAAGGCGTGCACTAACGGTTTTGAGCCCGAAATTCGGCGGGGGTTTGGCGCATCGGTTCCTTAGGGTTCCATATGCCGACCCCCATGAGTCTTGCTTGTTCTTGGGCGCGTCCGAGGCGTTTGTCATATTTAATATTGGGCGATCGCGGTACAGCGAGGGCATATCCCTGCTTGACTAGCTGTTCGTTCACCAGCTTGCCGTTGCCCAGCCAAACGTAGGCGAGGGTGCGATCGAAGCGATCTTGTGCTGCTTCACCTAACTCTAAGCTGACGGTTTTGTTGGTTAACAGTTGTTCGAGTTGGCGTTTGGCTGCGAGTCCCCAAGGTTGCTGAGCTAGATCTGGGGCATCAATGCCAATCAGTCGTACCCGCTCTGTTTGACTAGCACCCTCTGAACGCTTAACTTCAAACACTTGCCCGCTAATGACCTGAGTGACCTGCACTCGCACTCCCGCTGGTGGAGGGCTTTGGCAACTGACGAGTACGACTAAGCTCGCGATCGCTGTGATAGTGAGCCAACCCCAGCCACGCAATCGCGATCGCCACCTGTTTTTGAGGGTACGAACCATGAAATGCAAAATCTACAGTCCCTACACAGCCGTCTTAGTCTTCATCGAGGGGTAGGCCGACTTTAATCTTGCCTTTGCCAAAATAGCGCCCAAACTGAAGCTCGTAAACTTCATCTTCGTCTTGGGTTTCAACTTCTAAATCTGAGCGGGCATAACTGACACATAACAGCGCATAACCGCGATCGCGCAGCTCTTGAGAGAGACCCACAGCTTCAGGCTGGACTAAATCACCTGATAAAACTCGCACCGCACAACTGGTACAAGCGCCATTGCGACAGGCAAACGGTAGTTCAACGCCTTGGTTCTCGGCGCTGTGCAGAATATAGCGGTCTTCCTGCACTTGGACGGTGTGGTGAGTGCCTTTTTGCCGATAGTGAATCTTAACGGTGTGAGAACGAGTCATGAATTTGCAGTTTGTTAAAGCGCTGCGAACAGAAGCCACTACTAATTTGACAGGTTTTGGCGATCGCTGAAAATTAATTTCGCAAACTATTTTGAGAATTTCAATTTTTCTGATAACATAGTAATCCTGTGGCGCACTTGTTTGTGCGGTGACAGTCGTGGAGAGATGGCCGAGTGGTTGAAGGCGCAGCACTGGAAATGCTGTCAGGGGGCAACTTCTGCGAGGGTTCGAATCCCTCTCTCTCCGTTAAAACTGAGTCCCTATAAGCTTCCTAGAGGTTTTCAGGGACTTATTATTTATGCCTGTTAGGTGGGCATTGGGTTTAGGTGTGGGTTAATCGGGTTAGCTTATCGGTTTCACACTATCTGATTAGACAGAATAATGTTTATATTGAACCCCTACACATCAAGCTACAAGAAGCCTTGGTAGCTGAGTACAGGCAGAGCATCCTGAGTGATACAGGCATTTCACCAGTAGAGCCTAGTGAGCCTTCTATGGCTGAATCAGCGCCATTCCCTAGCAAGGATGAAGCGATCGCATCTAACCAAGCTGCAATGAGTGTTCTAGCAGTTGCATGCACGCTAAAACCTTAAGGTTTCTGGTTTTTGCTATACAGAATAACCGCACGGGAAAAAAGGAGAATCCTTTTTCGGAAAATGCTCTGGAGAGGGTGTAGTAATGTGGTCTGTCTAGTTTCGTAGTGTTATAAAAAGTATGCTGCAACAAGAACTCTTATTAAAAAAAATTGCTGATGCTCTTGCAGTCTTAGAAATTTCGACTAGAAATAGAGGTATTTTGCGGCTTTATGATCAGCACATAGTTGCTGAAACCTTTGTGGCTGATTTGCTTAATTTAGTCTATGACTATGAATTAATTAATCTAAACTCAAAAGATCCTAAGTATGCAGCCACTGACCTAGGAGACTATAAAAGAAGTTTATGTTTTCAAGTAACATATACATCCGAAGATAACATTCGAGCAAAAATCAGGAATACCATAAGAACCTTTATAGACAACGAGGGGTATAAAGACTTTAGTCGGCTCAAATTTTTATTTCTAGGGCCAAAGCTAGAAAAGAGTAGAAAGGAATTCAATACTGAAAGTCTTTTTCAATTTAATCCAGATGATGATGTCATAAATCTAAAAGATTTAGTAAAACGAATAGAATTTCTTGGAAGCAGAAAAATCAATAGTATCAGTGATTTAATTGATAAAGAATTTCACGGCCTAAGCATAGAAAGTTACATTCAAAACCAAAGCGATAAGGAAGCGTTAAAAATATATAGAAAAATGTTTAATCGACCAGCACTACAAGATCGTTTTTTTGCAGAAGCTAGTTATCAGAGTTTTGAAAATGCCTTAACAGAATTAATTACTCTATTAAAAAAAGGAATTTTTGACGGGAAACTAATCGTCAAGAGTATCGATAATTTTGACAATGAAGAACTTAGTGAAGATCTTGATAAAATCTATCATAAGATTAGAGCAATAAGAGAATTGTATAATGCTTATAAAAGAAGTGGAGAAATCATACCGGAACAAAACCAAGCAATGTTCAAATCTTCAGACACTTATGATGCTTTTGATAAGCTTAAGCAAGATATTATTGATGAAATCAATAGGGTTATGATTAAAGAAAAGTTGCGACCAATAGGAGGATTGTCTTAAGTTAAACATCTATGAAATTGAAACACTGAACTGAACTCGTTAGCTAGTACTTTAAGTTGTCAGTAGGTTACCTTAATGACCTGCTTTTTATTTTCTCTGTTTCAGATATTCTCACTTGAAGTAAAACTTCTATCTCAAAGTACCTAGGTATTACACAAAAACTATCTCAGCTATTTACTGACGAAGAACCATTGAAATACTTAATCTATAGTGAGTAGATGAAAACCCCTAGAAATTATTTTTGGGAGTTCATCTATCACCCACCTATTTATTCAAAACTTAATTACATCTGGCAGGCTGATTCTATCTATATCTAACCTCAAATAATGCTCTCTAATTATCTTCTCACTATTACCAACAATCTCAGCAAGCTTTGAAATGTTGTAATCATTGTTAGCGTGATAGGAAATCATCGTATGGCGTAATTGGCAAGGAAAACGATGCCGAATACCCATTGACGCTAGTAGAGTTTTCCAGACTCTAGAAAAACTATGTTGACTGATTGGTTTTCCGAGGTTGTTAAGGAATACATGACCATTTCTGTGAGGGATAGAAGTAAGTAACTTTTCTAGCTCAGGATTAATTGGAAAGTATCGTATCTCTACCGTTTTAGTACCTGACTTCTTGATGATTTTTCCATTTGCATTCACTTGCCCCTCACAGAACTTGATTCTTTTCTTGGCTAAATCAACGTTCTGCCATTTAAGGGCGATCGCCTCGCTAGGTCTACATCCTGTCAACCAGCAGAAGTAAGCATACTTGTAGTATTGAGAATGCTTTCGTTTGAAGCGGGAATAAGTGTCGTTCTTGAGAGCGTCAAGAATCTGGTAGACCTCGCTAACGCTGAAAATATCGATTTCCCCTTCATCCAGTAACTGAGACTTCTTCTTTCCATCGTCTTTAATCGTTGCTAATAAATCCCTATATTCAATACCCCATTTACGCGGTATATTACCTACTTTGCTGTTCCAGTCGATAGCAGCAACTATGAGCTTGAATCTTGCTTTACTGGTGCTTCTGCTACGTTTCTCGTTACTAAAAATCCATTCAACAATTTCGGTTTTCTGTTCTAGCTTTTGATGTGGGCATTCGCTAACGATGTTTCTAACAGTCTGAATATGGGTTAGGTAGTACGTTTCCTCCCATTCACCTGCTGCACGATGGAATGAGACGTATTTTTCCCAGAGTGCTGTCAGTGAATCCTTTTCGACTATTCTCAGCTTTCCTTCCTTCTGCTCCTTCTTAGCCTGTCTCCTCTCCTCAACGATTGCTTTCAGAGAATCGATATCGATTTCCATGCCATAGCTGTATCTGCGTTGAATCTCATCGTCGATTAGCCTACATAGGCTTAACGCCTCTATGCGACCGCTTCCTAGTCCTATGGTTTTTCTTCCCAACTTACTAGTTAGCCTTGCCTGGTAGAACGTGCCATAGCTGCCAGACATCGCATGTAGGTTGAGCCAGTTGAATTCATCCCTCGGTGAACCTGCTCTCATCTCGAAGCCTCTAAATCGGTGCTGTAAATTAACCCAATTATGCCCGATTGGGTTAAAAAAT
>CBIHQL010000188.1:0-7500 GCA_966211855.1 uncultured bacterium | reverse complement strand
GCTTTGGCCTTTTGGAGTGCGTTGCCCCAATTTACTTACACCAAGTTTGTGATTGTGGTTGATAAAACAATCAATATCCGCGACCCTCGGCAAGTGGTGTGGGCGATCACCTCTAAAGTTGACCCGGTGCGAGATGTGTTTATCTTGCCAGAAACCCCATTTGACACCCTTGACTTTGCTAGCGAAAAAATTGGCTTGGGCGGTCGCATGGGCATTGATGCAACCACCAAAATTCCGCCTGAAACGGATCATGAATGGGGAGCCGCTTTAGAATCTGACCCAGAAGTGGCAGCGATGGTAGAACGGCGTTGGGCAGAGTATGGCCTAGGCGATTTACAGTTAGGGGATGTAGATCCCAATTTGTTTGGCTACGACATGCGCTAGCGATCGCTAAAGAGTAGACAACATGGATTGGCAGACCCCGCTCAAATCTCAACAAGCTGAATTTATCACCCGGCTCCAATCTGGGCCGGCTCATTTGCTGTGTTATGACGCCGAAAACAGTTTCAGTGAGTTGTCAGTGATTTCGGGGCAGCGGCTCAAACAGTTGCGTGATGCTTGTTGGTTGTTGGCTGAGCGCTACAAGAATACAGCGCCAGTCCATGATGTCTTTATCAATCACCTGATCGGTAAATTAGGCGAGTCGGTGATCAAGAAACAACTGAGCAATTTGGTAGCCAAGGATAGTTTCCGGGAGATGACCGGGCAGGATAGTGACCAAAGCTTTAACGTACGGCAGTGGAAGCTATTTATTACCTATATCCGCAGCTACCAATATCTCAGCCGCTTTATTTCCGGCGATCTATTTCCCATTGGCTACCTACGCCTAGCCGCAAACCCTAGCATTAGCCTGCAGATCAAAGCTTATCAGGGCAAAAAAGACGATCTCCATTGGTACATCAATAAAGAAGAGATTGAGAAAAATGCCGTCTTGATCTGTGTTTGGATTCAAGAAGAGGTGAATGAAGCTCAATTAGAGTATCACTTGGTCATCTGTGGTTTTATCCCCAGTAGTCTCCTTGACCCCGAAGCGGCAGAGACTCGGCTGAGCTTAGAAGATTTACTCTATGCAGGTGGGCTGCGGAGCTTTTTAGAATGGATATCGCAGGCTCAACTCCCCCTCCTGCCTCAAGCTGTAGAAGAGTGGAACATATCCAACGAGGCGATCGCCAGTATTAAAATTGGCCCTTGGGAATGCCCTCTCTCTTCAGAACAACTGAGGCATTTAGAGATCGAAATTCAAACCTTAAAAATCTCTGTCTAAAGTCAGAATGGTACAGCATCAATCCAAGCTCTGAGTATCTCTCAACCACCCCCCCCATTCGATCTGCAACAACTTTGGCAACGAGTTCTCAGCCACCTCACGCCTCCCGGTACGCAGACGTTGCTCAAACAACATAGCCGCTTATTAGAATTCGATGGTCAAAAAGCGCGGATTGGCATTAGCTCAAATGCGTTATTTCGCGTCAATCAACGTTGGCTCCCCAAGATTGAAGAGGCATTCCACAAAACTTGCCAACAGGCTATCAAAGTCAGCCTAGAAGTCATTGCAGATTGATTGAGTATTAGAACAACGCCATTGTAAAAATTACAAATTCTATTTTCAGAAAATCTCAAGTTGCCATTGTAGCTACCGTTAAGCTAGGCAGCGAGGAGACTAGTCATGAAAAAAGTAGCAGTGTTTGGTAATGCTGGAGGTGGTAAATCAACACTCAGCAAACGGCTAGCGAATATCACTGGCTTACCCCTTTACCCTCTAGACATAATCAAATACCAACCTGGAGGTGCTGAGGTTTCCGATGAAGACTATCAGCGTATCCATCAGCAAATTTTGGCGAGCGACCAATGGATTATCGACGGGTTTGGTTCTATGGAAACCCTCTGGCCCCGGTTAGACGCGGCAGATAGCCTAGTGTTTATTGATCTACCGTTATCTACACATTTTCTGTGGGTCACTAAACGATTGATTACAGGTTTCTCTAAGCCACCAGAAGGCTGGCCCGAAAATAGCCCGATCTTGAAGAGTTCGCTGAAAAGTTATCAAGTACTTTGGCTATGCCATAAACTTTTGACCCCAAAATATCGGCAGTACGTTGAACAAGCTCGAAGCACCAAAAAGGTTTATCACATTCGATCAACTGAGCAAATTTCACAGTTTTTTCAATCGATTGAGAACAAGCCTAAGTCGTAGCCCTGCTTCTCAACTCTGAGCCAAAAATTGACTTTTCGACAAACCCCGGCTAATCTATCGAGATACAGTATTTTGGCTTGGATATGTCTGTTTCCTTGCTACCCTCTATCCCCGTTTCTTCTGCAACGACGCGAGAATTTGCGCCGCGATCGCTGCTGCCTCTCCTAGCAAATAGCCTTTGGAAAATCGAAGCTGGAGTCGTGCGTACCTGCACTTGGCTTGAAGATGGCACGATGATTACCCTGGGGCTGTGGGGGCCAGATGATGTAGTGGGCAAGCCTCTTTCTCGGATGGAGCCTTATCAAATTGAATGCCTGATGCCAGTCACAGCCACCACAATCAGCCTTGAGACTAACCAACAAACTCAAGAAGCCCTTCTAGCCCATATTCAGCAGGTCGAAGAGTTAATGGTAATTCGTAGTCATCGCCGGGTTGACTTGATGTTGGTGCAATTGTTGACATGGCTAGCTAAAAAATTTGGGCGAGTTGTCGAGCAAGGTCAGTTGATTGACCTCCGGCTCACCCACCAAGATATTGCCGAAATTTTGGGCACTACCCGCGTCACAATTACTCGATCTCTCAGCCAGCTAGAACAGCAAGGGCTAATCCGACGAATCTCTCTACATCGGATCTTGTTGCAAGCCGAAGAAATTTGGTACTACGAAATTTAGCTAAAACCGACCATTAGGCAGTGGTTCAGCGATCGCTTCAATTGTTAAAAGTAGAGGATTGCCATGAAATAAAGGAGTTTGAAGCATGAGTAACCAGCAGGAGAAGCCGAACGACAGCGCTCTAACTACTTCAGGAACAGAGCAGCAAGATGGCAAGATCCTTCAGATAGATGGAAACCGCCCGATTGATGACAGCGATCTTGAGGTTAAGAAGGTTTTGCCTATTGACGGCGATCGCCCTGTCGTTGCAGATAAATTTCAAGTGCTTGACACGATCGAAGTGGATGGCAGTCGCCCCATTGTGACAAGTGCATTAGAAGCTGACAAAACGCTGGGCATTGATGGCGATCGCCCGATTACCCCCAGCAATTTGGACGTGAAAGAAGTAGTCTACGAAGATGGCAGACGACCGATCGCAGCGGATAAAGTGCAAACGGTCAAAACCCTGCCCGTAGATGGCGATCGCCCAATCACTTCTGATAATCCAGAAAAACCAGATATGATTCGAGACTACATTGACTAGTATCGTTTCATATTCTCAGGCAGATAAATGTGCGCGATCGCACCCAAGCTGCCAGGAGGGTAATTAGGATAGTGGACGCTGAGTAAATGCCAAAGAAACCCAATCTCCTTGCCGTTCAGTATCCACTATGTCAAACCCTGCCTGAGTAAGAGCTTCAACAACCTCCGGTTCGTGATCGGTTGTGAATCCGGCTGTGATTAACATCCCTGAGTTTTGACTGGTATGTCGCAGAGCTAAGCGGTAATCTGCGGCTAATTGGACATGCACTCGCGCCAAAATGTTGGCAACAATGAGGTCAAAAGCGGCTTCTGGAGAAACTTTGGGCACTTCGTTTGCGATCGCGCCACCCATCCAGTGACCTAAATCGCTGCCCTTACCTAAACTACCTTCTTGGGTTGTAACTTGGGCAGTGACATTATTGCGTTGCACAGCATCTTGGGTGGCGACGACTGCAACTTTGTCATTATCGAGTGCTAAAACCTGAGCGCCTAACTTTGCCATAGCCACGCTCAAAATGCCAGAGCCACAGCCTAAATCCAAGGCCGACATCCCTGGCTGCACCCATCGCTCAATCAACCGCAAGCTCAAAATTGTCGCGGGATGGAGACCACTTCCAAACGCCAAGCTAGGTTGCAAGCGCAGGGAAATCTCGTCAGTGCTGCCAGAGAGATCGGGTGCATCTGCTGGCACAATCACAAACCGCTGCCCAATACGTTGGGTGGGAGAAGCCCCACTATGGTTAAGGTCTAGCTTTTCATCAATCACCGTAGCTTCTAACTCTGTCGTTAACCCTGTCCGGTGCAGCGGAGACAAGAGTTGATCGATTTCCTCGACTCGGCTACGCACTCGGCGATCGTAAGGGAGATGCCAACACAGAGTAAAGGCCCAAGGCGCGATCGCATCTGATGCCACTGTTTCAGGGTGAGGCACGACATATTCACTCACCTGCACATCCCCTACATAATCAGTGGTCGCTAGCAACGTCCGCACCCAGTCTACGGCCTCGTGAGTTGTATCCAGGCTCAATTCCATCCAAGGCATCGTTTTTATCCTTAACGCTCGATACGTTCAAGTTCTTCACGAACAACTCTGCGTAACGTCTCCTCTAAGGGTTCGTGGTTCTGCTGAATATGCTGACGCAAAGCTTCGTTAATCATCGTTTGATAATTGCCTCCGCCTGCACGATGAGCTTGTTCACGAAACCATTCCAAAATCTCGTCATCTAACCGAATCGTGATCCGAGTTTTGCCTGCTGGTGTGGGGTCGATCGCGCCTCGCTTACCTTGACTAAAATCATATTCTGCTTCCATGATTATCCCTCTTCGTACTGCTGTAATTCTTGTCGAGTTGCTTTACGAGCCGAGATGACCCGAATTTCATCGTTCCGCATCGTATAGACAACCACTAAGACCCTGCCAAATGCATCGATCCCAATTGTGACAAACCGTTCCTCGTCAAATCGTTCGTCTGGAATGGTAATTGCTAAATCATCTGAGAAAACGGATACTGCATCGGCAAAGTCAATCCCGTGCTTGCGAAGATTGGTTGCTGCCTTGTCTCGATTCCATTGATAAGCCATCTCAATTATAGTATGCACACCTGTACATACTACTAAGCGATCCCACCGCTACTTACCGACCAGCCAATGAACTGGCGGCAAACAACCTTGCGATCATAACGGATGCTGTCTCCGCTACCGCGATCGCACTTAATGGGAACAAATCAATATAACGGCACAGCTCAACGGCTGCAAGTAACCTTTGCCACGCCACCAACACTTATAAACAGCCCGTTGCAGCAAAGTATTAGCTTGCACTCTTTAGAGATCGCCCGTTGGAGCAGCATCTGTCACAACACAGATATAGTTTTCTGCGATGACTATAATATTTTCTACATCCATAGATTTAAGCGAATGGGTTCTACCTTCGCTCTTTAGCCAACCATGTCTCACGATTCTTCATCGGCGCGATCGCCCCTAGTTAAAACCATTCTGGTGCTCTGCCTCAGCCTACTGAGCCTGTTTGTAATGGTTCTAACCACTGGCATGATGGCTATTTGCAGTTTCTTTATTACCAATCCTGACCTCTATCCCGGTGACATCAGCGATCGTGCGGCAACCTATCTTGGTTTCATGGCTGTCGGAGGCTGTTTATTGGAGTGGGTCTTCGTTTGGCTGTTGGTTCGCTATCGCTGGATGGCTCGTTCAACCGGGAAGTGGTTAGTGTACTGTAGCTGGGCAATTGCCGCTTTGAATGGGGTGCTGTTGCTCATTCCTTTAGTCGCTTGGAAGAGTGTGCTCTAGCCGATGCAAAGTAGATATTTATGGCACTGGAGCGATCGCTGAGACACTAACATTGTGGGACTTGAGACTTGGGCGATCGCTTTTCTACTTCAGTAGAGTTTTCCTCTCTTTAGCTAGATGATTTTTTTGACAGTTATACGCAAGACTGGCTAGGAAATTAACTGTGCGCGATCGCTGAGAGAGATAAAATGAGCCGCAAACTAAATAGCTTAGAGCCTGGGGCACGAGCCAAGCGATCGCTGCGGCAGAGATTGGATCTTAAAGGAGAGTTTGCCTTAGCCTTAGCACCCACCGGGGTAGTTTTGGTGGTTTTAGCCCTAGTAGAAGTTTTGAGCCGTCAACGCCTTCTATTTGCATCGCTAGCGGCAAGTGCTTTTTTGATCTATCTCGACCCAGAACATGGCACCAACACGGTGAGAACGCTGGTAATTTCTCAACTGATGGCAGCCACGCTCGGATTATTGACCTTTATGATCATCGGGCCAGGGTATCTCTCTGCGGGTAGCGCTATGGTGTTGACGATCGTCTTGATGATTTTGTTGGATGCCGTTCACCCGCCCGCTGTTGCCACCTCCCTCAGTTTCGCCTTGCGGGCAAACAATGAAAACAATTTAATCTTATTTGGCTTAGCTGTCGCTATCACCGCTCTCCTCGTCGGCTTAGAAAAAGTAGCCCTGTGGCTGTTAGCTCGCTATGGGCAGCATCGTATCCAAAAATAAAAGGCTTCTTCATAAAATATGAACTTGGACAATACATAGTCAAGCTATGCTCACTGCAAGGGTATTATTTCATAGCGAACTAGTACAGCACTAATGACTCAGCGACACAATGATCGTCGACTTTCTGCAAGTTCCTTGCGGCTCTTTAGCCTAATTCCTCTAGGGCTTGGCTTGTTGATGTTGTTGAGTGGAGGAAGAATGAGTAGCCTCAAGTGCCAACGCTTCGTAACTCCAGAAGGACTTTGTGAGTTAACAGAGGCAAATCTGTTCTGGAAAAATTCTCGTCAATGGTATTTGAGCGATATTCAATTGATTAAGGCAATCAATCAGAAACGGCAACTCCGGCTTCAAACGACCAAAGGGGAAATTCGGTTGATGCCCTATTACTCAAGCCTGGTAGAACAGCAATTACTCATCAACAATCGCGGGTAAGCGAAATGACCCGATTTTTTACAGAGCCTCAGCAATTGGCATTAAATATCCGAGAAGATAGTCGAGTAGTAAATGTTCCGTTTGGTCTTGCATTGCATTCATAGCTCTAGGGTTAGCTGGCTTCTGGCAGGCACAAAGGTTCCTTAAAGCCGATACTTCGAGGCTAGCAAAAGACCCCACATGCGATCGTAAGGATGCACCCGATCTGTAGGGCGATCGCCTTGCCAAACTGAATATCCCTCATTTGCCCATTGAAAGATACTACCTTCTAAGTTATATACCTGCGTAAAACCTGCTTGTTGCAGCTGGTTGGCTACTCTGGCGCTGCGATATCCCACTGAGCAGTAAACCACAATTGGTTGATCTTGAGAGATCGCAGTCAAGCTAGAGAGATCGGGTGATTTAGGATCAATCTGTTGTGCTCTCTGAAGGTGACTCACAGCATACTCTTCAGGCTGTCGGGCATCCAGCAATAAAGGTTGCGATCGCTGAGTATCCTGTTGCCATGCCACCAACGCTGCGGGTCGAATCCACTTTACTTGCGGAAACTCTCGTTGAATGATTGATTTCAGCCCTTTAAACAGCAGCGATCGCCACATATCTCTCCAACTCCTGTCAATTCCATTGGTTTGATTGTAGCGATCGCTGAACCGACTATTCTC
>CBIHQL010000187.1:0-7532 GCA_966211855.1 uncultured bacterium | reverse complement strand
CAACTTCTCTGCAACAAGTTGTCCAAGCTTAGAAGTTTTCTGGTCGCTTCGGAATTGCACAAACACGGGTAGTGCCAAATTCAGCAAAAACTGCATTGCCCTGCTGAGTTGGCACTACGTTCCGTTTTTAAATTTGATCATCTGTAGATTGATAAGGTTAATTATCTATACTTAGAAATTAAGTTTCTAGGGTGGAGAATTAGCCTCTTATTCATGTCTTGGCTGTCGGCTAAATTTTCAAGGAGAACCGTTTTGTCTAAACAAGATCTGATTGAAATGGAAGGAACTGTTACTGAGTCCCTACCGAACGCTATGTTTCGCGTTGACTTGGACAATGGTTTCAACGTTCTAGCGCATATTTCTGGCAAGATTCGGCGTAACTACATCAAAATCCTGCCAGGCGATCGCGTCAAAGTGGAACTGACCCCTTACGACTTAACTAAAGGCAGGATTACTTACCGCTTGCGCAATAAGAAATAGTGTTATTCCTTCAGGAAAAAGTGGCTCAAAAACTTAGGTATAGCAGGCCACTTCCAAATTTCATTTGTTTGACGAGAGCTATAAAAATTTGATATAATACCGTTTTTGTAGTGCTGCCAGGTCAGGGCATGAAAGTTCGAGCGTCTGTTCGTAAAATTTGTGAGAAATGCCGCGTCATTCGCCGTCGCGGTCGGGTGATGGTGATCTGTTCTAATCCAAAGCACAAGCAACGTCAAGGTTAGGTCATCCTTACATAGCTCACCATTATTTTGGATGCGACTTGCCAGCATCTTCACTCAATCGAAACTGAAGCAGGAAAGCAACGTTAGGGAGTAGTAAACCGTGGCACGGATTGCCGGAGTAGACCTTCCTCGCGATAAGCGAGTAGAAATCGGTCTCACTTACATCTATGGAATTGGGTTAACTCGATCCAAGCAAATTCTAGCTACAACAGGTGTAAACCCTGATACTCGAGTTAAAGATCTCAGCGATGCCGATGTTGCATCTCTTCGAGAAGCCGTTGAGACTAACTACGAAGTTGAAGGAGATCTCAGACGCCTTGAAGCGATGAGCATCAAGCGTTTGATGGATATTGGTACCTACAGAGGCCGTCGTCACCGGATGGGCTTGCCAGTCCGGGGTCAAAGAACTCGCACGAATGCTCGTACCCGTCGTGGTGGTCGTCGCACCGTTGCAGGTAAGAAGAAAGCACCTAGCAAGAAATAAGTAAATTGTGCCAATTAATTTGTTTGGCAGTTGCTTACCCCATTCCTCTTTACCACTAGCAAGTCAGTCAAGTAGTCAGGCAAAAATATCCATATGGCGCGACAACCAACCAAAAAAACTGGAGCCAAAAAGCAAAAGCGCAACGTTCCTAGCGGTGTGGCTCATATCCAGTCAACCTTCAACAACACCATCGTCACAATTACAGATACGACGGGTGAAGTGATTTCTTGGGCTTCTTCTGGTTCGAGCGGCTTCAAAGGTGCTAAAAAAGGAACTCCGTTTGCGGCTCAAACGGCTGCTGAAAACGCAGCGCGACGTGCCACAGATCAGGGTATGCGCCAAATCGAGGTCATGGTTAGTGGCCCTGGAGCTGGTCGTGAAACCGCAATCCGAGCCTTGCAAGGTGCTGGTTTGGAAATTACTTTGATTCGAGACGTTACCCCTATTCCTCACAATGGCTGCCGCCCACCAAAACGGCGTCGGGTATAAGCCTAGTCAGCTTGCGTTAGGTGGTTTTAGCTAGCAGAGCTCACGTTGGTAGCTAAAAAGCTTGACTCTCGTACTGATGACTGAGTATTTGGTACAGAATTTTGATGAGGATGGCGTACGTAAGCCGTCCGGTGAAATGGAAAAGGGGGTCACTCCGTGGCGCAGTTTCAGGTTGAGTGTATAGAATCTAATACCGAAAACGATCAGAGTCAGTACAGCAGGTTTGTGCTAGAGCCTCTGGAGCGCGGTCAGGGTACTACCGTTGGAAATGCGTTGAGACGGGTGCTGTTGTCTAACTTAGAAGGGACAGCAGTAACGTCAGTTCGCATTGCGGGTGTTAATCATGAATTTGCAACGATTCCAGGGGTTCGGGAAGATGTGCTAGATATTCTGCTCAACATGAAGCAGATTGTCTTGAAAAGCTACTCAGCCCAACCTCAGTTAGGACGTTTGTTAGTCCATGGTCCGGCAACTGCAACTGCAGCGCAATTTGACTTGCCCTCAGAAGTAGAGCTGGTGAATCCTGATCAGTACGTTGCAACCTTGTCTGCCGGAGCAACGTTGGAAATGGAGTTTAAGATTGAGCGAGGTAAAGGGTATCGCTCAGTCGACCGGAGTCGTGATGAAGGTGCGGCACTAGACTTCTTGCAAATTGACTCGGTCTTTATGCCGGTTCGCAAAGTGAACTACACCGTCGAGGATGCTCGAGTCGGGGGTGCGCTAGAAAAAGACCGTCTCATCATGGAAGTTTGGACGGATGGCAGCTTAACGCCTCAAGAAGCTCTTAGTCAGGCTGCAAATATTCTTGTGGATTTGTTTAATCCGCTCAAGGACATCACCTTTGAACCGATGAAGGATGATGATTTCCAAGACGAAGATCCGACTGGTCAAATCCCCATTGAAGAGCTACAGCTATCGGTACGGGCTTATAACTGTTTGAAGCGGGCTCAGATCAACTCTGTGGCAGACTTACTAGATTACTCGCAAGAGGATTTGCTAGAGATCAAAAACTTTGGTCAAAAGTCTGCAGAGGAAGTGATAGAAGCCCTGCAACAACGCCTGGGAATTACCTTGCCCCAGGAAAAATCTGCAAAGACCAGCTAACTGGTTTCTTGTCTATCGTTTGATTAGACTGCAGCCATCAGAGAGTGAAGTAACTCTAACTGTCAGCTGCAGTTTCAAGTTGTCCAGACTGTCTAGTGTTTTGAGAACATCATGCGTCACCGTTGTCGTGTTCACCAACTCGGTAAACCTGCCGATCAACGCCGTGCTCTTCTGAGAGCTCTTGCGACCGAACTTGTTCGTCATGGTCGGATTACAACAACTAAAACCCGGGCTAAAGCAGTACGGGAAGAAGTTGAAAAAATGATTACTTTGGCTAAAGATGGTTCTTTGGCTGCCCGTCGTCAGGCTTTAGGCTATCTCTACGACAAGCAACTTGTTCATGCTTTGTTTGAGCAAGCTAATGAGCGCTACGGTAATCGCCAAGGCGGCTACACCCGTGTTTTGCGGACTGTCCGTCGCCGGGGTGATAATGCTGAGATGGCCATCATTGAGTTGACCTAGTCAGGCGTTTGTTAAAGGCTCTCTATGGCTTCTGTGCTCTCTTTACCTAATGACAATCATGAATTGCTTGACAAGGCGATCGCGAGTTCGCCTCAAAGAGTTGCTCTAGTACTTCAATATCTAGGGACTCATTTTCATGGTTGGCAGCGGCAACCCCGTCACCGCACGGTACAAGAAGAGTTAGAAAAAGCAATAGAGTCAGTGCTAGGGCGTCCGACCACCGTATTTGGCGCTGGTAGAACTGATAGCGGAGTTCATGCTGCAGCTCAGGTTGCTCATTTTAATGTCGCGGGTTCATCCATTCCGGCCTATCGCTGGATGTCGATTCTCAACTCGCGGTTGCCAGATGATGTCCTAGTGAGAGCATCAGCGGCAGTAGAACCAACCTGGCATGCTCGCTTCTCGGCTTCGTGGCGTCGTTACCGTTACACCATCTATACGGATGCGGTGCCAAATTTATTTGTGCGCGCTTTTACTTGGCACTACTACCATGCTCCCTTAAGCGAATCTCGGATTCAGGCTGCACTCGATCCGTTGGTGGGTCGGCATCATCTTTCAGCATTTCATCGTGCTCGTTCCAGTCGTGCCCATTCTTGGGTAGATGTTCAAGAGGTATCGTGCAAGCGTCAAGGGCCTTTCCTGCAAATTGAAATTCAAGCTAGTGGTTTCTTGTATGGAATGGTTCGCCTGTTGGTCGGCATGCTTGTCGAGGTGGGCCGTGGAATGCGATCGCCTGCTGAGTTTACAGAGTTATGGGCTACAGAGCGCCGAGATGAAGTAAAGTACGCCGCCCCACCACAGGGGCTTTGCCTCCTACGAGTTGGCTACCCAGACTCGCCTTTTCCTTCTGATCTGTGGTTTGACACTCAACCGAAGTTTTTATTGCCCACAGCGAGTGACACCAACTACTGCCTTGTTGAAAGCATTTAGTTGGTCATCCATTGGAACCCTCTTTTCGTTCAAAAACATCTAAGAGCTCTATGAATAAAACCTACCTTCCTCCTCAGGATACCCTGGAGCATAAGTGGTACGTGGTTGACGCTGCTGACCAACGACTAGGGCGTCTTGCCAGCGAAATCGCAATGGTACTACGGGGCAAAAATAAGCCGACCTACACGCCATCTATTGATACTGGCGATTTTGTGGTTGTGGTCAATGCTGAGAAAGTGGCTGTGACTGGTAAAAAGCGGACTCAAAAAGTTTACCGTCGCCACTCTGGTCGTCCCGGTGGTATGAAGACCGAGACATTTGCCAAACTGCAAGCTCGTGTACCCGAACGGATTGTTGAAGAAGCTGTGCGCGGTATGTTGCCCAAAAATACTTTGGGACGCCAGCTCTTCACCAAGCTGAAAGTTTATGCTGGGCCAGATCATCCCCACCAAGCTCAAAAACCTGAAGTGCTCAATATTCAGACCATTCCCGGAGGACAGAAGTAATGCAAGCAACCGAACAAACTGATCGGGTCGTTTATTGGGGCACCGGTCGCCGTAAATCTTCAGTAGCTCGAGTGCGCCTCGTTCCAGGCAATGGTCAACTCGTGATCAACGGTAAGCCTGGTGATTTGTATCTGCAGTTCAATGCCAGCTACCTTTCCTTGGCAAAAGCGCCTCTAGAAACGCTGGGTTTGGAGAATGAGTATGACATTCTCGTCAATGCTCATGGTGGTGGTCTGACAGGTCAAGCAGATTCTATTCGCCTGGGTGTGGCGCGTGCTCTTTGCGAACTAGACCCCGAAAATCGTAAGCCTCTTAAGATTGAGGGTTACTTGACTCGCGATCCCCGAGCTAAAGAGCGGAAGAAATACGGTCTGCGCAAAGCTCGGAAAGCACCTCAATTCTCCAAGCGTTAAGAACCGATCGCTGGCTTGCGGAATACCTGGCTTTTGTAGTTGGGTTTTCCGCGTTTTAAGTCAGATAGCAAAGGCTGAAAGCTAGAATTTGTGTAAATAGCTAAGTAGCCATGCCTAAGTCTGATATTCATCCCCAGTGGTATCCAGAAGCAAAAGTTTATTGCAACGGTGAAGTTGTAATGACAGTTGGTTCTACTAAGCCAGAGTTACACGTAGATGTTTGGTCTGGTAACCACCCCTTCTATACCGGAACTCAGAAGATCATTGACACTGAAGGTCGAGTTGAGCGCTTCTTGCGGAAGTACGGCATGTTCGACGCCAACCAGGCGCAAGACGCCTCTCAAGCGAAGAAGTAGCAGACCCTTCAAAAATGGATATCGCCCTTGCTAATTAATTAGGGCGATTACGTTTTTTCAAAGCCTCTACCATTTTTGTCAAGCGGAAGCTGTGCTATGGCTGAAACCTACCTGCTAGAAAAACTAAAGTCTGTCGAGCAAACCTTCAATGAGCTGACCCGTCGTTTAGCTGATCCGGACGTTGCCACAGATCCTACTGAGTTTCAACGAGTTGCGAAGGCTCGTTCCTCTATGGAAGAGGTCGTTAATACCTACGATCTTTGGAAAGTTGCCCAAGAAGAGCTGGTAGGGGCAAGGCAAATTGTTAAGGAAGCAGGTGGCGACCCTGAGTTGCAGGAAATGGCTTCCTTAGAAGTAGCAGAGTTAGAGGCAAAAATTGAGCAATTAGAACATCGCTTGAAAATCTTGCTGCTGCCTCGTGACCCAAATGATGATAAGAACATCATGTTGGAAATTCGAGCAGGCACGGGTGGCGACGAGGCGAGCATTTGGGCGGGAGATTTGGTGCGCATGTACTCTCGCTACGCAGAGACTCAAAACTGGCGAGTTAAGTTGGTGAGTGAGTCACTTGCAGATATGGGTGGCTTTAAAGAAGCAGTTTTAGAGATTCAGGGTGACCAGGTCTATAGCAAGTTAAAGTTTGAGGCCGGTGTGCATCGGGTGCAGCGCGTGCCCCTCACTGAAGCTTCAGGGCGAGTGCATACTTCAACAGCTACGGTGGCAGTTATGCCGGAAGTGGATGAGGTTGAAGTTCACATTGATCCCAAAGATATCGAACTGACAACAGCCAGATCGGGTGGAGCTGGGGGACAAAACGTCAACAAAGTAGAGACGGCAGTTGACTTGTTCCACAAACCGACAGGGATTCGGATTTTTTGTACCGAAGAGCGATCGCAATTGCAAAACCGAGAGCGAGCGATGCAGATTTTGCGAGCTAAACTCTACGAGATGAAGTTGCGCGAGCAGCAAGAGGCTGTGACTTCAATGCGGCGATCGCAGGTAGGGACTGGTTCACGGTCTGAAAAAATTCGCACCTATAACTACAAAGATAACCGCGTCACTGATCACCGCTTGGGCCAAAACTTTACCCTGGTTCCAGTTTTAGAAGGTGATATTGAAACCCTGATTCAATCCTGCATTACTCAAGATCAGCAAGAACGGTTAGAAGAACTGGCTGCTTCTACCTCTGCTCCCGTGTAACCAATTTCAGTGAACACTGCCAAATTGAGTCAAATTGGCAGCATGTTCACCCTCACAATTAGCCTGCATCTTCGCCCAGAAGGTGTGGGCTTTCGATTTTTGTGAGGGATCAACAGTCGCCAATTATAATTAAATTTTGTTGCAGAAGCACAGCTCAACCTAGCTAACCTAAAAATGCGATCGCTGCTGTAACTTTGCCTGACCCAAACTGTCCTACCTACCCTGCCCTGGAGGCTTGTAATGCTGCGATTAGAGCATGTTAGCAAAATCTATCCGACTGGCGAAGTTTTAAAAGATATCAACTGGGAAGTCAAACCCGGCGATCGCATCGGCTTGGTAGGAGTAAACGGGGCAGGCAAATCTACTCAGCTCAAAATTATTGCCGGAGAAATTGAACCGACCGCTGGAGAGATTATTCGACCTTCCAGTTTACGGATTGCTTATCTCAATCAGGAATTTGAGGTTGATCCGAGCCGCACCGTCCGTGAGGAATTGTGGCGGGCGTTTGGCGAGGCAAATCAGGTGCATGAAGATTTGACAGTCGTTCATCACCAGATGGAAACTGCCAGCCCTGAGGCGCTAGAAAAATTAATCAATCAAATGGATCGTTTGCAGCGCAAGTTTGAGGCGCTCAACGGTTATGCCCTCGAAGCTGAGATTGAGAAAATCTTGCCAGAGTTAGGATTTGAGCCGGGTGACAGCGATCGCTTAGTCAGTGCCTTTAGTGGTGGCTGGCAAATGCGCATGGGCTTGGGCAAAATTATGTTGCAATTTCCTGACCTCTTGTTGCTGGATGAACCGACTAACCACTTAGATCTAGAGTCGATTGAGTGGCTAGAAGGCTATCTTAAAAAGTTGACAACTCC
>CBIHQL010000186.1:0-7554 GCA_966211855.1 uncultured bacterium | reverse complement strand
AGACGGCTAACTAAACTTCAGCTAGAGTTGCATCCACATAGGCGGGCTGAAAGGTGAATCAGACTCCCACATAAAAACCTCTTGTGCGGAAAGAAATTTGTTGCATCCACATAGGCGGGCTGAAAGGTGAATCAGAACTGAACCTAATCTAGCGGCATTTTATCAGATATGATGTTGCATCCACATAGGCGGGCTGAAAGGTGAATCAGATATGCCCACCTCCTGTCTTTCCTCCAAATACCGGAAGGGTTGCATCCACATAGGCGGGCTGAAAGGTGAATCAGATAGCCTTTTTAATTTCATCTGGAGTTGCGTCGGGCTTGTTGCATCCACATAGGCGGGCTGAAAGGTGAATCAGATAGCCAGAATTCATCTTCGCTCGTGATGCTATTGAGGGTTGCATCCACATAGGCGGGCTGAAAGGTGAATCAGATAATCGTACTCAGCCAAACAGCGGGCTTCTGGTCACTGAGTTGCATCCACATAGGCGGGCTGAAAGGTGAATCAGTGATCAAGGTTTCGGCTAGAAGGATCGCTGAACATATGGTTGCATCCACATAGGCGGGCTGAAAGGTTAATTAGGGGGCAAGTAGATCAATGGACTTGCCAGGGAACTTCTGGTGGTTGCATCCACCTAGGTGGGCTGAGAGGGTAATCAGGGTTTTACCCGCCACACTAATTGCAACAATACACAAAGTTGCATCCACTTAGGCGGGCTGAAAGTACTACTATATCTGGACTGAAGCTCTGGAATGCAGTGTTACATCCGCCTTCATCCGGCTAACACCATTGGCATACATAAACACGTCCATAGAGGGCCGTCTCGCCCAACCACCCTACCGAATCTGTTGCCTTATTTTGGAGAACTGGTATAAGTTGGTTGAAGGCTCGTTTTAAGTTACGGTTGATCGAGGTTACGCCTGCCCTCATAAGTCTAGGTAGACATCCGAGAAGTCATTGACATCCTCACCGGGCTGAAGCCACGGCGATTCTCAGCCTGACTGTTAGACAGCCTTCTGATGGGTTGACAGTTCATCGCAAACCGCCCTAACCGGGGTCTTATACTCGCTCCCTGTCCGTTTAGAGTCGTGGACTAGCTCCAGCCCCGCCTTAGCGGCATGTGAGCAGCCCTTTCCAATACCAGCTTTATGGGTAGAGAGAAGATGCGAACAGTGCGGGATGCTGTTTAAGACAATGGCAAAGAAGCAAAAAAGCTACTGAAAAGTGCTGAGGTTGTATGGCTGTTTAGTAGGAAAGCTAAAGTAGCTCAAAGATTTTATGTTCATTTCTGTTGAAGTTCTTGTTGGAGAGTTTGCTGAACACGCTCGTACTCAGCTTCGATTTGGGTTAGTAGCGATGAGGCTTGATGGAATTCACCATTGGTACTCATGATTTCCAATGCCCCGCAAAGCTGAGCGAGCCGAGTTGCGCTTAGGTTGGCACTACTACCTTTCAGAGTATGGGCTGCTCGCTTTAAAGCTTGACTATCTGCTTGGGCGATCGCCACATTCATTGCTTGTAGTAGCTTTGATGATTCCTCAAAGTAGCAATCTGCCAGCAAGCTCAAAACCTTAGTTGGGTCTGGGTCAATGCTGTTACAAAAGGATTGAAGTTCTATCAAGTTAACTGCTGGTACACCAATTTCTAAGTTCTTACTATCTAATTTCTCCTGCTCAGTCTGTTGTAGATGCCAGTTGAACTGACTTTGGCTCAGTGCTTGGATAAGAGATTCTATGCGGATGGGTTTGCTGACGTAATCGTTCATCCCTGCATCTAGACAAAGCTGGCGATCGCCCTGCATGGCATTTGCGGTCATGGCGATAATCCAGGGACGAGCATGAGCGGGCCATTCTTGACAAATGCGACGACTCGCTTCTAGTCCATCCATCTCGGGCATTTGCACATCCATCAGCACCACATCATAAGGTTGGCGATGGAGCGCTTCCAAAACTTCTAGACCATTGGCTGCTACATCAACTCGGTATCCCAACCGACCTAAGAGCAATAGTGCCACCTTTTGATTGACCAAATGATCTTCTGCTAACAAAATACGGAGTGGAAGCTTCTCTGCTAGCTTCATATCATCCGCTACAACGGTAGGGGATGGTGATACAGCTTTAGTCGGTTGAGTTTGCAGAGTCTGGGTCAGTACTTCATACAGCTGAGATTGTTTGATGGGTTTGCTTAAACAAGCTGTAAAGTGGCTGGAGAACTCTGTAGTAGACGCTTCTGGTTGACCCATTGAAGTTAGCAGCACCAAGGGCAAGCGCCGACAACTGGGATATTCATGGATAGCAGTAGCGAGGGTCAGACCGTCCATTTCGGGCATTTGCATGTCTAAAATTGCCACATCGAAGGTTTGTCCAGCCCGTAGACAGTTAAGCGCTTCTGCACCCGATTGAACTGCGTGAATCTGCATGCCCCACGTTTCAGCTTGCATTGTCAATATTTGGCGATTAATGGGATGATCATCCACAATTAGTAACCGTTTGTTGGAGAGTTCTGGGCGTAGTGCAGTTGCTTCTGCAACCTGAACTTCGGTTATGGGAGCGACAATCGTGAAGTAGAAGGTGGAGCCAGTGGTAGATGGATGATGAGCAACTTGCCATTTTCTTGTCGGTGTTCCTCCAACATGGCCTTTGCTCTCAACCCACATCACGCCGCCCATCATTTCACTGAGGCGCTTACTAATTGCCAGCCCTAAACCGGTTCCGCCGTACTGCCGAGTGGTCGAGGTATCAACCTGGCTGAAGGACTTAAACAGACGATTCAATCGGTCGCTGGGAATACCGATGCCTGTGTCTCGGATGGCAAACTGGATTTCATACAAATTCTCTGGCAAGCTCTCTGACTCAGAAATTGTTTGTTCAGACTTAACGAGGGCAGCCTGTACTGAAACAACCACTTCTCCAGTTTCGGTAAACTTAATTGCGTGAGTGAGTAGGTTAACCAAGATTTGGCGAAGACGAGTGACATCACCCAAAATGAAATTAGGTATATGGGGGTGAATTAGGTAGCCTAACTCAATACCTTTTTCGGCTGCCTTGACGGCTATAAGGTCGATCGCGCCTTCTATACATTCTCTGAGGCTTAAAGGATGATTTTCTAGCTCTAGCTTGCCTGACTCAATCTTTGAGAAATCAAGAATATCATTGATGATGCTGAGCAAGGCGTCCCCACTATTGCGGATCGTCTCGATAAAGTCTTGCTGTTGAGGGTTAAGTGAGGTATCGAGCAGGAGTCCTGTCATACCAATGACGGCATTCATAGGGGTACGAATTTCATGGCTCATCATTGCCAGAAACTCACTTTTCGCCTGGTTTGCGGCTTCTGCCTCCTGTCTCGTTTGCTCTAGAACCAAGTTTTTCAGGGTCAATTCTTGGCGTTGTTGCGTTTCTTTCTCTAGGAGTGTGGCTTGGGCCAAGGCAATTCCCACTTGAGCTGCGACGGATTCTAGCAAATCTACTTGATCAATGCTCCAATCACGGAAGCGATCGCACTGGTGCAAAGTAATCGCGCCATTTGGTTCGCCTTGGTAGGATGTACGTACTGCCAGGGTAGATTTCAGCTTGAGACTCGTACAAATTGATTGAGCAGAAATGAGCAAAGGCTCGCAATAGACATCGGGGGAGACAACGGCTTCATCTTGAGCCATTAATCGTTGAGTGTAAGTAGGACTGACTGTCAGAATGTCATCATGCTCTGCACTTGAGGCATATCCTACAGCTAGATACTCAGCCACAATTGGAAATTGAGGTGGGGTTTCTAAGTATGTGCGAATTAAGCAGCGACTAGCACCAAATGCTTGACCGATTTGAAAGGCAGCTGTTTCAAAGATCTGTTGTGCGTTGAGGCTCTGCCGAATTTCTTGAGTGATTTGCTTGAGGAGTAAGGTCTTTTGTAACTGGCGCTGAAGGGCTGCTTCTGCTTGTTTGCGATCGCTAATATCCTTCATAAAGCAGTGATGCCCTACAAAGATACCTGCTTCGTCATAGGTCGAGATCATCACCAGTTGCTTATAGAAGCTAGAACCATCTTTTCGTATGCCTCTGGCTTCCACTTCGACTCTGCCGTTTTGCAACATCTGCTCATAAGCTGCCACCATGCTCTCAACATCGTCAGGATGAACAGTTTTCTGCCATACCATCCCCATCATTTCGGTTGGCTCATATCCGGTGATAGCAGCATAGGTTTCATTAACCGAGAGATAGCGTCCTTGAGTATCTAGCCGGGAAGTGCCTGCTACGGCATTTTCTAGGGCTGTACTCATTTCTTGCAATTCGGCTTCGGCGCGTTTGCGATCGCTAATTTCAACGACGATGCAACCCACCGCGATCGGTTGATCTGCATCTTGAACAATAGGGAAGTGAGAAGTAAGCCAGTATCGTTTGGCATCACTCTGGCTCGGCACCACTCCACTCATTTCCAAGTTGATAGAAGCTTGTCCAGTCGTTAAAACCTTCTGTAGGAGATTATTCACACTCGGAGCCAAGTTCCCCAACATATCATTAGTGGTCTTACCTAAATGATCCTCTACGGACTGCCCATTAATTTCAGCTAGCGCCTCATTAATCTGTAAAAACCGAAATTGTGGATCATGAATGCAAAGCCCTACGCCTGCTAGGGAAGCTCCTTTAAAGAAAGCATTCAATAATTGCTCTCTGGCTCGAACTTCTTGCTCTAGCTGTTTGCGGCTCGTAATATCACTGTGGGAACCCGTCATCCTTACAGCTGCGCCTGTTTCATCCCATAGTGCTTGACCTCGGTCAAGAATCCATTTGTAGCTACCATCCTTACAAAGCACCCGATGTTCTGTGATGTAGAAGGGTGTCTTGCCATCCAAATGGTCTTGCACGGCTTGCATTACCCAGTTCAAGTCGTCTGGATGAACTCGCTGGCTCCATTCATCTAGGTGATTACAAACCTCGTGATCTTCGTAGCCCAACATTTCTTTCCAGCGAGTCGAGAAGAAGACTTCATTAGTTTTGAGGTTCCAATCCCAAACTCCATCGTTACTACCCCGTAATGCTAACTGCCAGCGCTCCTCACTCGTTTGCAGAGCCACTTCCGCTTGATGGCGTTCGATTTCGCTACCAATCCATTGAGCCATCAATTTAAGCAGTTCTCGATGTCCAGATTTGAAGTGGGCTGAGCGAGGCGATTGACTAGAAAAGCTGAGGGTACTGTGGATTTTACCTCCAACTAAAATTCGTCCTCCAACATAAGCTTCGGTTCCAAAGGCAAGATAGGCGGGATGGTGCCGCCACTTAGTCGCACCAATATGCTCTAGGGTGAGTGGTTCATCGGTGTCTAAAACTTCACAGCACCAAGTTTGCTTGACATCAAAGGTATCTCCTGGCTTGACGGCATCATTGGGCGATCGCGCTACCATCACCTCATAGCGCCCCTCTTGTACCCGTGCCAAGATGCCAACTTCTAATCCAAATCGTTCACAACCCATTGCCAGCAACCCTGCAATGCGCTGCTCAAAACTTAAGCTACGAGCGGCTGTTACTTCATATAAGGCTCTAATATTGGCTTCACTTTCTTGTTGCGCGACTTGTGCCTGTTTGCGCTCTGTGATGTCCTCAGAAATCCCCAGCAAATATTGAGGCATGCCGTTCTCATCAAAAAGCGGCACTTTAACGGTGTGGAAGATTCTTTGATCTCCATCCTCAGTGTCAAGTAATTCTTCTGGAGTGTCTATCAGAGTATTGTTCTCAAAGGCTTCTCGATCCTGCTGGTCAAAGCAATCTGCTTGGGCTGGCGAAAAACAGTCATGAGTGTTCTTCCCAATGACTTCTGCTGCCGTCAGTCCAAACATTCGTTCGCTAGTTTTGTTCCAAAGTTTAAAGGTACCGAACGTTGCCTCTCGACCATCTTTGACAAAAACTGCAACAGGCAAATGATCAATCACAGCCTGGAGAAAATGATGGATCTGTCGCAGTTCAGAGGTCATTTGAGTGGCTAAGGTCAGGGCGCGAGTTCGCGATGACATTAGTGACCAGATGATTGCTGCTAACGAGATACTGAGCAACGAACCTACAGATAGGGTTAACGTTGGTAGATAACGCTCGGATGAACTGATCAAGCTGGAATCAGTGGCAAAATATAAGTCCCACTTCTGACCTGCGATATTTAGAGTTTCAATTGAGCGATATAAAGGCTTTCGTTTTGGATCGGTTGCAGCAAGAGCTGTGTCTCGGTCATAGAGTAAGTCTTGGTGCTCATAGACTTCTAAGTCCACCTGCAAATGCAGCTCAGACGCTAAGGCTTCTTGAATTAAATCTCCAATTTTTAGAGGTGCGTAGACAAAGCCGACAAAAGCACGTCGCCTTTCTGCGATCGATCGGGTGGGTAGCCCTGGCTGATAAATCGGTAGCAGAATGAGTAATCCTGGTTGCTTCTGTACATCCTGCACTAAGGTAATTCGTGCAGTTGCCGCTGCTTCACCTGTATCGCGAGCCCGTTCTGCTGCGGCGCGTCGTCTTGATTCAGCTTTAACGTCCAGTCCCAATGCTGGAAAGTTAGGTTGCAGGGGTTCTATATACTCAATGACAAAGTAATCTGGACGAGTGCCGGAAGGCTTAATTGCAAAGTTGGGATAACCAGAAGAATCATGGCTAGTATCCTGCCTGACTTGCTGCTCGTAAATCGCTTTTTGCTCCTCTGGGACATAGCGAATAAACCCAATTCCATTAATACCGGGGTAGCGCTCTTGCAAGTTGAGTACTTCTACAAAGGCTCTCCACTGTGAGCGATTCACGTTTTTGCTAGCAGCAAACAGACCTTGGCCTGCATGTAAAGCATCAATATAAATTTGAAAGCGCTCTGCAATCAAAGATTTAGCTTTACGCGTTTGAAGTTCATATGTCTCCTGAATTATTTCTTGCTTTTTTTGCGAGGTGTAGCGCCAGGCAGCACTCGTCAAGGCCAAACCCAATACTAGAACACCTAAACTTAGGGATACCTGTAGCAATGTACTAGGAGATAAGCCTGAAAATTTAACGGTATGGGGGAGCGTTTTTTTGTACATTGCATAATCCTTTCGCATAAAGTCAAGCAGAGACACTCGCAGCCTTAGAGCCCTCCCCGCGATCGCTCTCAAATTCTTCAGTTGAGTCTTTTATAGGTTTCCCAGATCAAGAACCTGATTCTGCACTCAGCAGTGTAGGGATGATGGCAAAGGATGTAATTGTAGCTACCGTTGCCCCAGCCCAGCTCTAGCCAAAATAGTGAGCAGCAATCAGTACTGTGATACTGCCGGAGAGGAAATTAACACCGGAGAAAAGAGAAACACTGAAATAGTTGCCTAGAAAACCGCACTTGCCAGAAGGGCGATCGCACCAAGCCATTGTTTGTAACGCACTCAGTTAGTTCCTCTGATGAACTTTGAAAATAACAGCTCAAGACCGATTCATAGAGTCCTTCAGCTCTCGATCGATTTTCTTGATATGGTTTGCAAACCAGTCTAATAATTGTTCATTTACCTTGATCGCTAAGAGCTGATTTCTAAAGAGAAGTTGAAGAGCATCCAGACTGCTCTCACTCCAG
>CBIHQL010000185.1:0-7564 GCA_966211855.1 uncultured bacterium | reverse complement strand
CGCGATCGCTCCGGCAGTCATTGCGATCGCCAAATGAGTCTTGCTGCCAGGACAGGTGAAGCGATGCATCTGCGTAGTCAGCAGACCCAACACCTGAGCGATCGGCCCAGACTGGACTTGCGTACTTTCAGGGCAGTTAGCAGGTGGGAACGTCATCACAATGTTTAGAAATCCTTTTAGACAATGATCAGCCCAAGTGACGGCTTCTGTCATTTGTTTCCCAGATTGCCGACCAATTTCGGGAGAAATTTTAGAGGAGGAGCTTTCAGGAGTCAATCATACGCCTTGGGTGCCGTAATCTATCAGAACTTGTTCAATTCCCGACTTAACTCTCCCCAGAGTTAGAAAAAACTCTTATTCTGAAGTTTGTAGACCTTAATATTTTTTCTAATTTTTTCAAAATCCTGTGCA
Organism: uncultured bacterium; assembly: GCA_966211855.1. Taxonomy (GTDB): domain Bacteria; phylum Cyanobacteriota; class Cyanobacteriia; order FACHB-46; family FACHB-46; genus CBIHQL01. The sequence goes on along the minus strand of CBIHQL010000185.1, from coordinate 7,153 downwards.
AGAAGATTTTAGGCTGATCGTCGATTTGGTCTCTGTCTTAGCGGCAGCGGCAGCGGGCGGGTTGATCGCAGCTTTGTTTCGGCAACCGGCTTTGCTGGGCTATCTATTGGGTGGTGTGATTGTCGGGCCTGCCGGACTAGGGTTAATCAAAGAATTAGTGCAGGTAGAGACGCTAGCTCAGTTTGGCGTTGCCTTCTTGCTATTTGCTCTAGGGGTAGAATTCTCATTTTCAGAACTCAAAAAAGTTCAAGCTATCAGCCTGGGCGGTGGTGGGCTGCAAATTGCACTCACCATTTTGGTCACCGCGTTGGCTTCCATTGGCATGGGTTGGGTGACCTCGCCCGCGCAGGGGGTGTTTTTGGGGGCAATTTTGTCGCTGTCCTCTACTGCTGTGGTGCTCAAATGCTTGATGGAGCGCAACGAAACCGAAACAGCTCACGGCAAAGTAATGCTGGGAATTTTGGTGGTGCAAGATCTGGCCCTTGGGTTAATGCTGGCGGTTTTACCTGCCCTCGACCAGCCCCCAGAAGCCATCGGGATTGCTGTGGGTTGGGCGTTGCTGCGAATTGGGCTGTTTGCCGCCGGAGCGATCGCCGCTGGGATTTGGGTCATTCCGCCCTTATTGCGCCTACTTGCCCGCACTGAGAGCCGCGAATTGTTCTTGTTAGGGGTAGTGGCGCTTTGCCTAGGGATCGCCCTGCTGACCGAGCATTTGGGTCTGTCGATTGAGATGGGCGCTTTTGTAGCGGGCTTGATGATCTCAGAAGTCGAGTATGCCGACCAAACGCTGACTTACGTGGAGCCGATCCGCGATATCTTTGCCAGCCTCTTCTTTGCCTCCATTGGGATGCTGATCGACCCGCTGTTCCTCTGGAGCAACTGGGAGCTGATTTTGGGTCTAGTCGCTCTAGTGCTGGTCGGCAAATTCTTGATCATTACACCGCTGGTGATGATCTTCCGTTATCCCCTCAAAACTGCACTGATCGCCGGGTTAGGGTTAGCCCAAATCGGGGAGTTTTCCTTTGTGTTAGCCAGTGAAGGACAAGTGCTGGGCCTCGTCTCACGCCGGGTTTACCTCCTGATTTTGGGCACAACTGCCGTGACCTTGGTATTGACCCCCTTTATTGTTCAGCTCGTGCCCCAGATATTTAACCTGGCTGAATCTTGGCCCTGGTTTAAGCAATACCTAGATCGCACCGATGTGCCACGCGAAGTTTCTGACGAGCACCCCATCCAAAATCATGTGGTGGTGTGTGGTTATGGGCGAGTGGGTCGCAACATCGTGCAACTTTTACACGAACACGAGTACCCTGTTTTGGTAATTGAGCAATCTGAGCAGATTATTCAGCAGCTCCGTGAAGCCAAAATTCCCTATGTGTATGGCAATGCTGCAAGTCTGCATGTGCTCGAAAAAGCTGGAGTGGAGCAAGCGCAGGGAATGGCGATCGCTTTACCCGATCCCATGAGTACCCGCTTGAGCCTCAAACGCGCGCTTGAACTCGCTCCCGAACTCGATGTCGTAGTGCGAGCCAATAAAGATAAAGATATCGAACTGCTTTACCAACTAGGGGCTAGAGAGGTTGTACAGCCAGAATTTGAAGCCAGCCTAGAGCTATCGGCCCACTTGTTGAGCGGCATGGGATCGACGCTCACTAGCATTCAGCGGGAAGTGCAACAAATTCGCAGCAGCCACTATTTAGAGCTTCGCCCCGCACGCAGCGCCAACGAAATCTCGCGGGATCTACGGGCTGCTGCTCAGGATATGAACAGCAAGTGGTATCCGCTCCCCGATAGTTCGCCACTACTAGGGATGACGCTGGAAGAAACTGATTTGCGCCGTCTGACCGGAGTCAGCTTAATGGCGATCCGGCGGGCTGGGGGCACTGAAGTTGACTATCCCGATGCTCAGACCACTCTAGAACAAGGCGATCGCTTGTTAATCGTCGGGCAGGCAGAAGAGTTGGCTGCATTTGATGAGGTGGCTAAAGGAGAAGCTGCTGTCCCTAAAGACAACGCTTCTTGTCAGTGGCTAGTCGTGCCTGAAGGCAGCCCCGGAGCAAACAGCACCCTGGCAGAACTCGGCTTACGGCGAGACTATCAAGTGCAAGTCCAAGCCATTCGTCGGGAAGGCAAATTCATTCGCTTTCCCAACGACAGCATCGACATTCTCGCGGGCGATCGCTTGTTGCTGTGTGGCAGTCGGGAGCGGCTGATCCAAATCAGAGAATGGTTGGCCCCAGCCCGCACATCCCTGTTGCCAATTCCGGTCGTCAAAGCTAACGTCAGCGAAGCATTACAAGAATTTCTGCCACCGGATGCCCGTCGAGACGCTAAGAAATTTATGGTTACGGCCTGGGTTTCAAATAAACGACTGCCTGCCGCCATACCAGGGTGGGCTGGTCATATTGATCGACTAAGCAAAGACAATTTTGATCTTGCCAGCGCAGTTTGCCAGCCAGTAGGTCTCCCGTTACCAGTTTGAGTTCTACTTCCTGCGTGTCTCGGATCAAGCTCTGGATTTGCCGAACACTGGGTAGCCCTGTTTCTAGTTCACTAGTCATAGTTTCAGAACCTTCGCTATGGGAGAATTGCTAAACACTAAATTGCCCAGTTTGTAGTTTTACAGATCTAGACGGAGATTTTTATGGGAATTGGGTTTACAAAGTATCACGGCTTGGGCAATGACTTTATTTTGATTGACAATCGCGCAACTGCCCAACCTTGTCTATCACCTGAGCAAGCTGTGCAATGGTGCGATCGCCATTTTGGTATTGGTGCTGATGGTGTCATTTTCGCGCTACCGGGTCAAGATGGCAGCGACTACACCATGCGCATTTTCAACTCCGATGGCTCAGAGCCTGAGATGTGTGGCAATGGGATTCGTTGTCTCGCTAAATTTCTCGTCGAGCTAGAAGCCGCTGATCAAGGCGTAGACGTTGCCAGCTTGTTGCCTCGCTCTTATCAGATTCACACCTTAGCTGGGATGATCACACCTCGAATTGAAACCAACGGTCAAGTCACTGTCGATATGGGGCAACCGCGCTTGTTAGCCGCAGAGATTCCGACAACGCTGACCGCTGCAACCGACAAAGTGGTTAATCAACCCCTCGAAGTGGCAGGTCAAACCTGGCAAGTCACCTGTGTGAGCATGGGCAATCCTCACTGCATCACTTTTGTTGAGGATGTTGCCGCAATTTCCCTAGAAGCGATCGGCCCTCAGTTTGAACACCATACGGTCTTCCCGCAGCGCACCAATACCGAATTTATCCAAGTCGTTCGCCCCGATTACTTGAAAATGCGCGTTTGGGAACGAGGAGCCGGAATCACTCTCGCTTGCGGCACGGGTGCTTGCGCATCTTTGGTGGCAGGTGTGCTGAACGGTAAATGCGATCGCCGCGCTACGGTTGAGCTTCCTGGTGGCCCCCTCGAGATTGAATGGTCTGCCACCGATAACCGCATCTACATGACTGGCCCTGCCGAGCGTGTGTTCACTGGGCAGGCTTGATCGCGGGTTAATTGAGTGGTTCGATGCTGGCCTTCATACCTTGGCTACTCAGCTCACCCACCATTTTCTCGGCATTGGCGCGATCGCTGTAAGAGCCGACCTGCATATACATTCGACCATTGGCAACGGTACGAAAAGCTCCCGGCACCATTGATTGCACTTGGGCTTGCTCAGACTCACTGCTGACTTCTACCACCACTCGGTACTTTGCGCCTACTTCAGAGGGACGGTTAATCGGTGAGAGATTCGCCAGACCATCCAAAGGGTTTTGAGCCACTAGTACAGATGGCAACGGCCCGCCACCCTCACCGACTGGGATGTCTGGACTCGGTACAGGCAGAATATCGCTGCTGCTTGAGCCTCCATCAGACAGGGCGGACAAAGCAGCAATTGGGGCCGAGGGTACGGGAGCTGCCGGAATTGCAGTAGGAGTCACAGGCACCACATTTCCGGTTTCTGGAGGGGGCACCGGGATATCTACGGCACTGGGTTCTACTGAGGCGATCGGCTGGGGAGTTGCCCGTTGAGCTGGCTTGGGTAAGGGGCGAGCCGCAACCACGGTCGGAGCTGATCGCACTACAGGCTGAACCTGAGCAGTTTCTGGCGGTGGTACGGGAATTGCGATCGCGGCTGCTTCTGCGGGAGTTGGGGTCGATGCGGGAGTTGCGGCTGGTTCCTGTTTGGGCGATCGCTCCGTTTTGATGACTGGTCTCGACCGGAACGAGTACGCCGAAATCGGTTGCGATCGCAGAGTCGAAGCGGAAGTTGTAGCGGGAGTTGACTCGGCTGCGTTAGAGACAGGTTTTTCTAGGCTCGGTGCTGGAAACGCCGCTGCTGACAGGGTTGGCTTGTTGTTAACAGGTTTGACAGCATTGTTGTTAGCAGGCTTAGCAACAGAAGCAGGTTGCGATCGCGGTTGAGTCGGGGGCAGTGTCGAAATCATCTTGGCTGGAGTTGACTGAGGTACAGGCACAGCAGCCGGACGAGCCACCGATGGAGACGGCACCGGAATTGCCACAGGACTTGCTTTTGGTTCTGTTTCTGGCTCTGTTTTTGCAGTCAGCTTTGGTTCAGTCGGTACAGGATTAACCGCTGTCACCCCTGTTTCTGCTAACACAGGAGGTGCCTGAGCCGCTGTACGAGGCGAAAAAGGTTGCACTTGAGTCACAATCACCCCAGCAGAATTTTCGACTATAGGAGATCTTTCAGCCTTCTGTGCAGGGGTCGAATCAGGAGCATCAGCCTGACTCACTGCACCGTCCATAGTCCCTGCCAGATCCAGGCGACCTTTGGTGCGGTCACTTGCCAATTGATTACCAACCGCTACAATTGCTTGGCTTGTCGCTTCCCCGTTCACATCCAAGCGACCATTATTGTTGAAAATATTATTGCCCGGATCATCAACTCGCCCCAGATCCGGCTGGGCTTGAGCGATCGCGACTAACCCATCTCGCGTATTCCCTTCAATCAGATTGCCTCGCAACACAGGTTTCGCCTGAGCTTGCACAACAACGCCATCCTCGTTTTGCAAAATGCGATTGCCAATAATGAGGGGTCGGGCCTCTTCGGCAATGTTGATTCCAAATCCTGTTTTCACAAAAGCGTTGTTGCGGATCTCTGGTCGTGCCGTGCCGTAGATCGTTATCCCGTTAGCACCATTTTCTGCAAATACGTTGCCCCGAATCGTGGGTGCGCTACTCCCCGTCATGGAGATGCCGTCATGAGCATTGCCACGAAACGTATTCTCTAAAATCACTGGGCTGGCTGACTCAATCCACAAACCATAACCCCGTGGATTAGGATTGCTCACCGTCACTCCAGCCAAGCCTCCTTGATTAACCCCCAAAATCGTGATGTTTTGGCTAGCAAAGGTGGGGCTGAGGAACGGGCCACCCCCCTGAATCACCGTATCTTTCCCGTATAGACGCGGGTTTCCTTGGATTGTCACTCCTGGTTTCAGCCGCAGCGGAAAAGATTCCCCAGTTTCAGCGCTATAAGTACCTGGAACCAACACGATGACGGTATTTGGCTGTGCCACTTGCAGCGCTTTGGTAATCGTCTTAAACGGCGATCGCTCTCCCCCTTGACCGCGCCAATCATCCCCAGCCACTGGGTTGACATACAACAAGTTCAGATTGTTCATGGCTCTGGCTCGTTGGGGGACTTGCACCATTTGCAAATCTGCAGGCACTTGAGCGATCGCGGGTAGGGTTGCCCCACTCCACAGCGCGATCGCAACGCCACCACAACCAAGCCACCATTGGCTCCAAGACCAATTCTGGGGGCACCGATTTAGCGTTGAGCCAGAAAATTTCGCTAAGGATTGATAGCGCTTGGGGGTTACACTCACAACTTCTCTCCTAAGCAAACGATAGTAAGTCACAAGCCAGATATCTTAATGTGCAGCAGCTTTCTTTTTTGCGATTGCCGCAGATATCCGCTAAAAATAACCGCCGCAGGTTACATCTGCAAAATAAGCCAGAGAAACTTAAAAATAATTAAAACAATGCCCCTGCAAGTGGCAAAATTTTATTGCTGCTGCCCCTGTGTTGGCTAGACAGGCTTCCACCATCCTGTCGGCACGCAGAGGTTATTCTATTGCAGAAGCTTAATAAGTCGGAAAAAAACTGGCTGTTACGATGGGGTATGAATGGGGTTATGCCAATGGGCGATAGACCGACCGGAAATCCACAGATCCAGCCCGCTATCTACCGCATCCTAGATGCGAACCTAGACCGGGCGCGTGAGGGTTTGCGCATTGTCGAAGAATGGTGTCGATTTGGCCTCGAAAGCGCCAACTTAACAGACGAGTGTAAACATCTACGGCAAGAACTCGGTCGCTGGCATGCACCAGAACTACGAGCTGCCCGCAATACACCTGACGACCCCGGCACCGAGTTAACCCATCCTCAAGAACAGCAGCGTTCTAGCATCGAAGACGTATTAAGAGCCAACCTCTGTCGTATTGAAGAAGCTTTACGCGTTTTAGAGGAATATGGCAAACTGTACAACCCAGATATGGCTGCTACTTGTAAACAGATGCGGTATCGGGTTTACACCTTAGAAAGCAGTCTCTTCACACCACAACGGCGGCAACGCTTACAAGATTCACTGCTTTATCTCGTTACTTCACCTGCCGACAATCTCTTTGCCACGGTAGAAGCAGCTCTGCAAGGTGGTCTTACCCTGGTGCAATATCGTGACAAAACCGCAGACGACAGCATTCGCATCAACAACGCTCGGAAGCTGCGGCAAATCTGCCACGACTACGATGCTCTGTTTATCATCAACGATCGCGTCGATCTGGCTTTAGCAGTGGATGCGGATGGGGTACATTTGGGTCAACAAGATATGGCGATCGCCACAGCTCGTCAAATCTTAGGCTCACAGCGCATTATTGGTCGCTCTACTACTAACCCTGACGAAATGCAGCGCGCCATTCAAGAAGGTGCCGACTATATTGGCGTTGGCCCCGTCTACGAAACCCCCACCAAAGCCGGAAGAGCCGCAGCAGGTCTTGATTATGTGCGTTATGCCCGCGAACATGCTTCTGTGCCTTGGTTTGCGATCGGTGGCATTGATACCGATAATGTCCAGAATGTTCTAGCTTCCGGAGCTGAGCGAGTTGCAGTTGTGCGAGCCATTATG
>CBIHQL010000184.1:0-7570 GCA_966211855.1 uncultured bacterium | reverse complement strand
GGCGCGAATACTGAGTTGCAGCATTTCGGTAGCCAGGTCAGCCATTCGCATCACTTCTCGCATTGCTTGACCGAGGGCAACGGCAGGCACAGGCAATGCCTGAGGGTCGAGGTAGCGTGAGCCTTTGGTTTTAGCCGTTTCGGGCTCTGGTAAAAACTGGTTGGCAAGGTTGGCGAGCTGGCTGGCTAGGGGCACAAAAGCGATCGCTAAAATGAGGTTAAAACCGAAGTGTGCTAAGCCGATCTGAGTGCCTGGGTTAGGAGTTAAAGACTTTAATCCGGCTGCCATGGGATTGATCAACATCATGGCAACTCCCACGCCGATTAACCGAGTACTGACATAAATGGTTCCTAATCGGCGACCAATGATATTGCCCTGGTTGATGGCTGTAAGTAAAGGGGTTAATGTCGTACCGATATTAGCTCCGAGTGTGACTGCGATGGCAGCGGTTAAGGGCAAAGCACCACTACTTGCAAGCACCATGACAATACCGATCGCGGCAATGCTAGACACAAAGACAGCGGCTAGCACACTACCGAGCAATAGCAGTACCAAAGGTGATTGAGCTAAGGCTTGCAGAATTGCGTTGGTGATTGCGCTGTTGGCGATCGGAGCACTGCTGGCATCAATCATCTCTAACCCCAACAGTACCAAGCCAAAACTAAATAGCCCGCGACTAACATCTTGTAGTTTCGTGCGGCGACTAAACAGAGCAAGGGCGGCAGCTAAACCCAAGAATTCTAAAGCGTGATCAGTGACGTGAAAGGCTAGCAGTTGCACGACCAAAGTAGAACCCACCGCAGATCCCAATAGCATAATGACAGCTGTCGCTAGGGGAACTAGCTGAGCACTGACCAGCCCAATCATGACAGAAGCGGTGGCAGTAGAACTCTGAGTCAGGAGAGTCACAAAAATTCCTGACATTAGAGCTGCAAGTGGTCGGTTTGCTAGCGTCATCATTACTAGCCGCAGGCGTGCCCCAAAAGCTCGCTCCATTGCGTCAGTGACTAGCTTGACGCCATAAAGGAGCAGTGCAGACCCACCTACCAACAAAACCAGCAGTTGCGTTGGATCATGGGTTTTGAGCATCAGCCACCTCCTCACCAAAATTTAAGTACGATAACCTGATAGAGTTACCGTACATTAAGAGTAAGTTAAAAATAGGTTAATTAAAAAGCCAGTTTGCCTACTTGGATGTTTGGTTAGCAGCAAAAATCTGGCAGTCATGACTGGATAACTGCAAAATAGGCAAGCGCAGATTAAGCCACTGGATGCATTAGTTGGTGCGATCGCGTTATTTAACGCCCTAACTTGTTGGGAATGCCTTCGCAACCACCCATAATCGTGCTGCGGGTTTTAGAGCCACCCCAGGCGCAACAATAACAGCGTTGTTCTTCAGAGAGTTGCACACCTGTAAAATCGGCGTTTTCTACAACGGCTCCGGTGTGGATGCCAGTTCGATAGTCGGGTGGTTCGATGCGGCTGCGAGGGCTGGCATTTTCGAGAGAGCCGTAAAACAACCGAGTGCCCTCTAAATCGGCGTTGCGTAATTGGGCTTCATACAAAATGGCACGGGCTAAGTTGGCCTTCACCAAGTCACATCCGCTGAGATTGGCACGGACTAAGTTGGCTTCACTGAGATCTGTCCAACGAAGATCGGTGCCTGCAAGATTGGCTCCAGCTAGCATCACACCGAGGTCAATGACCCGTACCCCATGCACCCGGTCTTCTTCATAGCCGCCTGTACCGTCAAGAATGGCTCGACCCAAACGGCGATCGCGCTTGAGGGGGGTGAGCAACTTGGCGCGTGAAAGAAAGCGAACGACCTTGGCTTTGCCCCCAGCATCAATGCTACTGAGAATCGCCGCCGTTCGACCTTCCGCGATCGCCCGCTCTTGAGGCCAGTCTTCGAGCAACCCTTGTTCATCTAGCACCAAATCTGAGACACCTTGAAAGTAAGTGTCAATCGTTTGTTGTTGAGTAATGATATTTTGTTGAATCGTTAGATCTTTAGAAATAACGTATTGTCGCCAAGCAATATAAACAGCCAAAACAGCGATAAAAATTTGACCTAATGCCCCAAAAACCTCACCTAATGCCCCGACCGCATCCCAGTCAAGCTGACTGGCCCACCGACTCACACTTCGGTTAACCCCGCTGATTTGGCTAAGACCTAAGAGAGCAGCAATGAAACCCACCGTCCCCACAAAAGCAGCCCGCTCTTGAGCAGAGACTAATTCTGTAATCGCAGCTTGCCAACCAGGCCAGACAATTCGCAACGACACTAACAATGCCACTAAGGCACCCGCCAACCCCATCCAAAAGTTGTTGAGCACCAAGCCAACCACCATGATCGCCACAGCCAGCAGCGTAATCACGATCGGTGAAGTTGTGGCAGCAGGGGGGCGTTGCCATACAGAGCGATTGGCATAAACGCGGGCAGTCGCAGTCGGAGGTATGGCTGTGTGGTTGTGAGCTAACGCAGACAATGCCTGATTTGCCACAAAGTTTTCTTGGTACGTTGAGTTTTGGCCTGTGCCGTTGACAGGGTTACTGGGGGCGATCGCATCAGACGAATTTGCGCCTGGGGTTGAGTTGGGTGAATGAGGCTGTGAAGATGGGGATTGATTCGTCATGCTCAAACTCAGAAGCGGGTCGGCTCTACGCAAAGCCATGTAGCCAAATTTTAATCGTGATGCGATCGCTCTGCCCAGATGTCACCCTCGTTAAACAATCAAATCGGGTGGGGGAGAACCGATCATAATTGCAGCGGTTTCGGTGCCAGAGCTAAAGGCAGTGCTGCCTCCGGTGCCACTAGCTACGAGGTCAAAACGATCGCCATTGCTGCCCATTGTTTGATCCCAAGCGTAGAAGGTAAATGTTGTTGAGCCTTGGAAATCAGAATTAGGAGCAAAGCGCAGCATTTCTGACCCAACTAACAGCAGAGCAGCGCTATCAGAAACGGTTTCAAAATTAGTCCAGGTGTTGCCACTATCCAGCGAATATTGCCACGCTCCATTTGTGTTATCTACTGAGCTGACAGCAATTCCAGCCGGATCGGCATCTGCATCACTGCGAATAGGGCTAATCACCTCAGAGACCCAGTTACCAAGGTTATCCCCAGGGTTGACTGGGAGAGCGGCTAGGGGTTGTGAGAGGCTGCTGGTGAGCACAGGGGCATCATTGATAGCGGCGATATTGATTGTGACGATCGCAGTGGTAGTGGCATTGTTTTCATCTCGAATCGTGTAGGTGAAACTGGTACTACCGTTAAAGTCGGTGCTGGGGGTGTAGGTGAAAATGTTGTCTTCACCGAGGGTAACGCTGCCCTGATCGGGGGGTGTAAAACTAACGATCGCCAGGTTGGCAGTTTCGGCATCTGTATCGTTCGTTAGGACGTTAATCGCGATCGCGGTATCTTCGTCAGTGCTGATCGCATCATTAACGGCGACCGGGGGAGTGTTTAAGTCGGGCAGAACGGTGATTGTCACATTTGCCACGCTCGTATCACCCACACCATCACGCACCGTATAAGCGAAGGTGTCGTCACCGCTATAGTCAGGGTTGGGCATATACATATATGTGCCGTTGCCAAAACCCATGAGACTACCGTTACTCGGTTGGGTAAAGTTAACGATCGCTAACGTTTCACCTTCAACGTCAAAATCATTTGCCAGGAGAGTTGTAGCATCGATCATCAGTGGTATGTCTTCATTAGCGGTGACAGCATCATCAGCGACAACAGGTGCGTCGTTCACTGCATTGATGACGAGCGTGACCGTAGCGCTGGCAGTAGCGTTTTGACTGATGCCATCGGTAATGGTGTAAGCAAAAGTCTCCGTGCCGCTAAAATCAGGGTTAGGTGTGTAGGTGAAGAGATTATTACCGGTGTCTCGCAGTTCACCATTGACGGTGGGAGTAAAGTTGGTGACTAACAAGCGATCGCCATCGGCATCCCCATCATTACTCAACAGATCCGCAACCTGAATTTGCAGTGTTTCATCTTCATTCAGTGTCAATGTTTCGTTGGTGGCGATCGGTAGGTCGTTGACTGAGGTTACGCTCAAGCTCACAACCGCGCTTACCGTTCCTCCATCGCGATCGCTCACCGTATATTCAAAACTATCACTACCCTTAAAATCAGGATTAGGGATATAGAGATAATTGCCGTTGCTGTCGTTGATTAAGGTGCCGTTACCAGGTTGAGTAAAGTCTGCAATCGTCAGGGTGCCGCCATCTTCGAGGTCACCATCATTCGCCAACAAATCTACTAAGGCAATGCTGAGCGGTGCGTCTTCTGTAGTGGTAAAGGTGTCGTTTCCGGCTCCAGGGAGATCGTTGACAGCCGCGATCGTCAGCGTGACGGTAGCGCTCGCAGAAATGCCATTACTATCGACCACGGTATAGGTCAGATTTTCGCTGCCATTAAAGTTGGGATTGGGCACGTAAAGATAACTGCCTTCTGTGTCACTCACCAAGCTGCCATTGCTAGGAGTAGTGAAACTTAGGAAAGTTGGCACTCCATCTTCAACATCCGCATCATTGGCTAGCAACGTCGCTACATCAATTGCAAGTGGGGCATCCTCGCTAGTGGTGAAAGTGTCATCGTTGGCGATCGGCACATCATTGACTGCACCAACAGCAATAGTTACCGTTGCGGTCGTTGTGCCATCAAACCCATCCGAAATCGTGTAGGTAAAAGTGTCAAAGCCTGCAAAGTTGGGATTGGGCGTGTAGGTGTAAGTGCCATCTCCATTGCCTACCAACAGGCCGTTTGTGGGTTGAGTAAAGCCAGTGATGAACAGTGGTTGCTCTTGTGGGTCAAAATCGTTGCCTAAGATCTGAGCTTCACTAAAAGTCAGCAATGTGTCTTCGGTAGTGGCGATCGCATCATTCACTGCTGCTGGGAGGGGGCTAATTCCCGAACGGCCTTCCGCTTGTCCATATAGCCAAAAATGTTCAAAGGCACTGCTGACAAAGCCAATCGCGATCGCATCCACCACATCTGGATACAGTGCTAAGTAGTAGGTTGGGTCAAATCGACGGCTCGCCAAGCGATTTTCTGCGGCACCATACAACGCGTAATGCTCGGCTGCACTGCTGACAAAGCCAACCGCGATCGCCTCTGCCACATCTGGATACAGCGCTAAGTAGTAATTAGAGTCAAATAGGGAACTTGGGCTACGGTTCTCTGCTGCACCGTAGAGCGTATAGTGCTCTACCTCATCTTTCACAAATCCAGCTGCGATCGCATCCCGGACATCGGGATAAAGGGCTAAATAATAGTCGCGATCGAGCAAGCTATCAAGAGTTAGGCTCATAGGGGGTTACCTTTAACAAGATCGATGAACAAAGAACGGTCTTGCGGAAAATACGGAAACCCAAGTTCAAATTGGGTAAAATTTTCGACTTTTACACTGAGTTGCTGAAAAATGCAATGATGACTTCACTGAATACGCTACCACGGAGTTTTGAATATTAGTAAATTTTTGTTTCTCAAAATATAAATAAGTTTCCAAACCTAAATAAGTTAGGAAATGTTTGGCGATCGCCTGCCGAAAATTATTGAGGCCGATTCTGGCAAAAAACTTAAAATGTCAAAGCAACAATCTTGGGGTTGGGTATGACGCTGGGTATGGGTATGAATCAAGGTTGGCAGTGGATCATGCTGGGGGCGATCGCCACAGGTAGCGTGACTCTGCAAACCGTCGCTGTCGCTGAACAACCGCTGTCTGTCACTTATCCACCCAACAACCACGAAACCACAGCAGATCGAATTTTCTTGATTGGTACCGCACCTCCAGAGGGTGAAGTCTTAGTCAATGGTCAAGCGATCGCCCGTAATGCTGCCGGACACTTTGCCCCTACCTTTCCTCTAGAAATCGGGGATAACCTCTTTACCCTGCGCTACCAAAACCAAGAGATTCAACTCAGGGTGGTGCGTCTTTCTGAGCAGCCGAATGTACCAGTAGCGGGTAATTTTGCCAAAGATTCTTTGACGCCTGCGGTTGATATTGCTCGTTTACCGGGTGAATTGGTGTGCTTTAGTGCGATCGCACCCCCAAATTCTAAAGTTAGCGTGGCCTTAGGCGGACAAACGACGCCATTACAAGCGCAAACGCAAACGGTGACACTACCACCCAACTCGGCTGTTTTAACCCAACAAAACAACCCACAACTGCAAAAAACGTCAGGGCAATATCAAGGCTGCACCACATTCACGACCCCTGGCTTGTTAGGACAACCCCAGTTTCAACGCAGTATGTCAAGCTCTACTGTGCAAGAACTTGCTCCTGGCAAAGTGGAAATTCTCGCGCCCACTCAATTGCAGGTTGTAGAAGTGACAGCTCAATCTGGTACAGCTCGGACTGGCCCCAGCACCGACTATTCACGACTAACACCATTACCGCAAGGCACCCAAGCAACCGTAGCAGGACGAGAAGGAGAATGGCTGCGTTTAGATTATGGCGCTTGGATTAACCAAAAGGAGACGCGTGTCATTTCTCAAGGGATACCACCGCGATCGCTGATTCGCAGTCTCCGTTCTCGGCAAGTTCCGGGTTGGACTGAGGTGGTGTTTCCGTTACAAACCCCAGTGCCAGTCAGCGTGCAGCAAGGCGACAACACCTTTACGCTCAACCTCTACAACACTACCGCTCAAACCGACACCATCTATCTCAGCAACGATCCAATAATTTCGCGCTTAGATTGGCAGCAAGTGGCTCCCACACAAGTGCAATATACTTTCAATCTCAAATCAGATCAGCAATGGGGTTATAAACTGCGCTATGAAGGCACCAGCTTGATCTTGTCGTTGCGGCATCCTCCCCAACCTGTCGCAGCCACAAAACAGCGTCCCCTCGCTGGGGTGAAAATCCTTCTTGACCCCGGACATGGTAGCCCTAATGATTTAGGCACCAGAGGGCCAACGGGATATCCCGAAAAAGATGCAACACTGTTAATCTCTAAATTAGTACGCGATCGCCTGGTAGAGCGGGGTGCGATTGTCTCTCTCACGCGAGAAGGAGACGAAGATCTCTATCCTCAAGATCGGGTAGATATGATCAACAAATTAGAACCTGCGATCGCCCTTAGCCTTCACTACAACGCTCTCCCTGATGCTGGAGATGCCCTTAATACTAAAGGAATTTCTGCGTTTTGGTATAACACTCAAGCCAACAGTCTAGCTGTGTTTTTGCACGACTATTTAGTAGATAAACTCGATCGCCCTTCCTATGGAGTGTATTGGAACAACTTAGCCTTGACCCGCCCTACTGTCGCACCATCTGTATTGTTAGAACTCGGTTTTATGATCAACCCAGATGAATATGAGTGGATTGTAGACCCCAAAGCTCAGCGACAATTAGCTGAGGCGATCGCTGACGGGGTAGTTCAGTGGATGCAGACAACTACCAAGGCCCCCAAATCGCCAAAGTAAGTCCTGGTTTTTGCAAAGTCACAAACATTGCTTGATCGTTGGGGGAGCAACAAACCCCCGCAAATTCTTCATTAGACTTCCTGCGTAAATACTTTGCGGCCCCCTCCCGTCCCCCAAATCATGGGGCCGCGC
>CBIHQL010000183.1:0-7620 GCA_966211855.1 uncultured bacterium | reverse complement strand
CCCCAAATTTGGGGGGAACCGGATTCAAAGTCCCCCAATTTGGGGGATTTAGGGGGCGAGTGAGATAAGAGTTTCCTAAAGGCACTACCTAAATGTCAACCCTCATCTTTTCGGAGGTGGGGGTTTTGTTATGCAGTGATTAATATTTCAGACAGTAGAGCTAGTTTAGCTTTGCCGATGCCGCACTTGAGTTTGGTGAGGAAATTTAGATTCGTGAGTTGTTTCGTTTGGCGATATTCCACAATCGCACTAGCTATTTTTTGCGGCTCAATTTTGTTGAATCCTGGCTTATTGGCTTTGACATATTCCAAGACTGCCGCGACTTCTTTTTCGGGAGCCTTGGCAATATTGACGCGAACGACTTGTCCAGACTCGATCGCAAGTTGAGATTGCATTTTGTCATCTACAACAATGCACCAAACAAAATCTGCTTTAGCTTGTCGAGCCGCTTCTAAAATCTGAATATTTAGAATTGCCTGATATTTGTCCTCACCCAATACTTTAATAATTACAGGTAAGACATTTTTGCCTGCTGTTTTTAGCTCTTGAGCGATCGCTTTGATCACCATTGGATGAGCATCAGATTTCCCTTTAATAAACTTGCAGGGAATCCGCAAGATTTGCCCAAGCTTGACATCAAGTAGAGATTCATCATCTTTTGTGAAAACCATGCTTACTGTTCTGTAAAGTTGTGCTTAAGGAATACTTCATTTGCTAAATCGCTATAGAGCTTAGTAATTGGGGAGCTTCGCCAACAAACTACAGGAGCATGATTGAATTCAGCAACTTTCGTTTGAGCATAAGCTTTTAAAGTGGTGTCATATTGTTTGCCAGAGTAATCTCGCTTCTCCAATCTCTGTCTTACCAGCTTTTTGACCGCTTCGCTTGCTTCCGAGGAACAGTTGCTAAAAACCATACCTAAGTTCCACGGCCCAAGATGTACAAGCTCATTTTTCGATCGGTGCTCGCGAGTTTTTGGAATTACAATCTGATGCACATTTAAACCATGATGCAAAGACTTTTCACCATGATCTACAGGAATTAGAACGGTGTCACAGGTAAAAAATGCACACTGAGTTAATCGATCGGCGGCTGGTGAAAGATCGAAAAAGATATAGTCATAACTTTTCCTTAAAATATCAATCAACTTTTTAAAGAATCCAACAGGCTTATCTATTTGAGTATCATCTCGAAAATCTTTTAGGTGCTTTAAATCGGTTGACAAAACTGACAGTTTATAATTCTTCTTGTCAGTAGTTGGAAATTCCCTTGTTTGAATTGAGTCATTTAAGATTGCCTCAACTGTTTCAAAATCATGCAGTTCAACTGGAGCACGACATAAGGAGAGGTAATCAACATCTTTACTACCAATGCCTAACCATCGAGTCAGATCACCTTGCAGATCTAAATCAATTAGCAGAACTTTCTTACCCTCCAAGGCTAAAGTTGCACCGAGATTGATGGTATTTGTGGTTTTTGCAACACCACCCTTCTGGTTCCATACTGCGTTTACTAAAGCAAGTTGGGTATTGCGTAAGCAATAGTCTAGTTGTCGCATTAATGACGGCAAGCTTTTCTTTGTGACTCTCTGAATGGGTGTAAGTGGGAAAACTAACCCATCAACCCGTCGCCAAAGCTGAAAGAAGTCGCCATTGAAAACCAGCCCATAAGAAGCCAGGATATTGGTTGATAATTTGTCCTTGTATAAATACTGTTTGATGCCATTATTGCCGTTACAAACTGGATAGCCAACGGCATCTTTATATAGTTTATGATTCTTGCAGAAGTCCACAAAGTCTGTGTCAGAAGCATCAGCTAGTTCTGGAACACGCTTTTTATCTTCAACAACTAGGACAGGTGGTTTCGCTGGGTCTTGATAGATTAGGTAATCTGGCACTAGGCCACTACCTATGCCACCTTTCCTGATCTGCTTTGGCTCAAGTCCTAAAGCATTCCACATGACTGACATAAGAGCGCTTTCTAGCTCTGTTTCCTTATAATCAGTTGGAATGCCTAGCCAAGTTTTGACTACACTGCTATAACTTTTTGTACTAATTGATGTACTGGTCATGCGTCAACTCCTTGACCTGCGAGGAGAGCGCGAAAAGCTCTGGAACAGTTACTCATCACTTTGGAAATCCCGGATTTTCTATTGGGGCTAAATAGTTCTTTTCTAAGATGCCCTAATAAAACCGGAATTTAATGTTTTGAATGCAAAAAGCTTATGAAGATTTCCAATGTGTTCTTCATCACATTTCTCTGGCGAACACCTTGGGAAATTAGCGATCGCTTGAGTCAAAATTCACTCAGCATCTAACCTGCTTTACTAAGAATTTGATGAATTCACCAGTAGTTCAAGTGTTTTGTGATCGCGATCGCTCAGGCTGCCTAACTATCTGTACGTTACTGGACAGACTCTGCATTAAGGAAACTATATACTTAAGTAACTTAGTTCATCCTGTTGAAATACACCCTCAGGTTAGCTATAGAGTTCATGCATATTTTTTCTCCTAAGATTAGCGCTGCATCTCTATAGGAAAGTGATTTAGAAGACTTACTCCATCATCTCAAACATACTCAGAGGATTGATCTCACAAGTTATAAGCGCCCTCACTTGAGCCGTCGAGTTTCAAATACGGATGCAACAGTCGTTGTGTACTTTGACTCATCCAAAAGCAAGGATATTTACTAAAGTGCTAGATACCAAAGGCGATCGCCAACCTCTTCAGCCTCCTACTTGCAACACATCGGTAGTCAAAGACAACACAAAGGAACTAGAAAAGCCATCTCCCAGTCTGCTACCAGAACAATCTGAACATCAACATTTTCAGGTTGAGGTGATGCAATGTGAGATTGAGTGGTTGCGAGAACAGGTGCGATCGCTTCAAGAGGCATTAGCCGATCAAATTCAGCAACACCAGGCCGTTGAGCAAGAGCTACAGGCAACTCAGCAAGAATTGGCATTGATGAATCAAGAAATGCAGCGTTGGGTTCAAGGTAAATGAGCTTGCAGGCAATTAGGCTATGGCTTCTGAGGTTACCAATTGCATCAACGTAGCAGCGATCGTTGGTAGCGGCAAAACCCGATCTACTGTTTGGGTGGCGATTGCAGCGCTTGGCATATCAAAAAATTCAGACGTTGACTCATCTTGAGCGATCACGATGCCTCCATGCCTCTTAACCGAAGCTACTCCGAGGGCACCGTCACTACCTTTGCCTGTAAGCACCACAGCGATCGCTCGTGCCTGATAAGTAGCTGCCATTGACATAAACAGTTTGTCAGCAGCAGGACGGACAAAATTTATTTTGGGTGTCTTTGCCAGCACCAGTTTACTCGATGGGCAAACCATGAGATGGCGATCGGGTACCGCAATGTAGACGCTGCCGGGATGCAAAATATCTCCGGTAGCCGCTGGCTTAACGTGTAACGCAGTTCGCTGGCTTAAAATTCTCGGCAAATGGCAGGGAAAGTTGGGGCTGAGATGCTGGACAATCAGAATCGCCGCAGGGAAATCGGCAGGTAACACAGACAAAATGGTGCTAAGTGCTGTTAGCCCGCCCATGGAGGTTGCTAATGCCACCACATTAAACGCAACATTCGGAACGCCGGAGAAAATGCAATGCTGGGGTGTGTGGCAGACCGGGTTCATAGGGTGCAATCCGAAAAGATTGTTCAGATGCGAAATTTGTGCGGAATTGTACAGTAACCTCTTCTTAAATTGTACTTCCGCGTACAGTCTTTGTTTATGTCTAACTCCCCTTGGGCCAGATGCCGTGGTCGAATGCGCTGCGTTACCCATGAGGTAGGAGTAATCTATGTTGAGCAACTAAAATTTGTGCCCCAAAACTTTTCAACTCCTGTCAAAAATCGGCTTTTAGCTAGCTTGCCTCAAGAAGAACTGGAGCAACTGTGGCCCTATGTAGAAACCGTTGCGCTCGACCTTAAACAAGAGCTTTATCGACCTAGCGAGCCGATCGAGTTTGTTTATTTTCCGCTCAGTGGGGTTTATTCGCTGCTATCACTGGCTCCAGAGGGTGAGCTGATTGAAATAGCAACCGTGGGCAACGAAGGGATGGTTGGGCTACCCACATTTTTGGGTGTCAACCAAGTGCCAGCGCTAGCAATGGTTCAGGTTTCTGGTGATGGCCTGAGAATGCGAGTAGAAGACTTTCACGCTCTAGTCACCGCCAATACAACTTTGTATGAGCTACTGCACCGCTACACACAAGCGCTCTTTAATTTCATTTCTCAGTCTGCTGTGTGTAACCGATTGCACGTCATCGAACAACGCTGCTGTCGTTGGCTGCTCTTGACTCACGATCGCGTAGGAGTAGATGAATTTCCGTTTACTCATGAGTTTTTAGCGCAAATGTTAGGCGTGCGGCGGGCAGGCGTAAGTGAGGTGGCTGCTCGGTTACAAAATGCAGGTCTAATTTCTTACCGCTATGGCAAGATCTCCATTCAAGATCGAGCTGGGTTAGAAGCAGCAAGCTGTAAGTGTTATACCCTCATCAAAGCCGAATTTCAGCGCATCATTGGCGATAACAATATGAATTAAGAACGCTGTCAATTACTGGGCTGAACCGATGAGCGTGAATGCTGCCCAATCTTTGGGGTCGGGGTGCTGTTTGAGGGTTGTCAGCATCGCTTGGCGCAGTGCTTGGGCTTTATCGGGTTGCTGTTGCAGCGCTTGGTAAAACGCCGTCATCAGTGTCGCAGTTGGGGCGTCGGGTACTTGCCAGAGCGAGACAATCACACTGGGGGCACCTGCCGAAATCAGCGATCGCGACAGACCAATTACCCCGTCGCCCGTAATTCTTCCTCTACCCGTATCGCAGGCACTCAGCACCACTAACTCGGTGTTCAGTTTCAGATCTAAAATTTCGCTCGCCGTCAGTAGTCCATCATCTTTACCCACTGGTGCTAATGCGATCGCCCCCGGTACGCCCAACCCCTTGAGGTCATCGAGCAAGCCATGAGTCGCCAGGTGAACCAGACGAGTTTGAGACATCTGCTGCAAGACTTTGGCTTTGGTCGCTTGTTCACCTATAAGCGCTTGCGTCTTGAGCAGTTGCGCGATCGCTTTGGCTTCTTGTTCGGCTCCGGGCAAACTGGGGAGCTGCTGGGGTGGAGCACCCACATAGGGAGACACCTTGGGCATCGTCGGGTTGCCAACCACCAAAGTTTTAGAGCTGCTTTGGGCGAGGCGTTGACGGGCTTGGCGGGTGAGATCTAGCACCTGAATTGAAGGCGCAGTCAACACCGTATGCAGCTGGATCAAATACTGCCCCTCAGCATCCTGCAATGCGGGAAATGGCACCAAAAACAGCGCCTCTTGCGGCAGAAACGTCACATGTGTGTTGGGGTCTTTGGGCAAAAGATCAGCGATCGGTGCGATCAATAGTTGGTGAAGCTGTTGTAGCGGTTGTTGGCGATTCTCACTAGTGCGGGCGATCGCGCGGGCAACTACTTCACTATCTTCTCGAAATGTAAAACCTCGACTCTCCACCCCCAAAGAGCCACGAGCTTGAGCCACCAACGACTCTAGCGGAGAACTGACCGAATCCACTTGAGCTTGAGCGATCGCAGGCAGATCGACTTGGCGAAAGCTGATTTTTCCCGTCGGCTGAATCACCCAAATTAGCAATTGGGCGGCTGTTTTAGCGTTGGGTTGATCGTTTGAGGCGATCGCATATTCCACCAACGTCGAATTCTGCGTTTTGGCAATTTGTTGAATCTGGCTCAGGTTCGGCGGTGTGAGTGTCGGAGCTGCATTATTATTGGCATTCAGCCGTTGAGCCAAAAGCTCGGCAAAGGCACGAGCCCGACTACGCTCCGCAACTTCTAAAGCTGCATTCGATTGTTGCCCTGCAATTAGCACCTGTTGCAAAACGGCATAAGTTTTGGTTTGGGTTTCAAAGAGCGACACCTTCTCGGCATCACTCAAGCCAGGGCGTAACGACTCTAAAATCGCGATCGCCTGTCGCAGGGTTTTCTCAGCCTCCGATCGCTGCCCAGCACGGTGTTGAATGCGACCCATATTGCTCAGCGTCACCCCTTCATTGACGCGATCGCCCACCTCCCGATGAATTGTCAGGGCTTGCTGATAGAACTTCAACGCTTGAGGATATTGCCCCTTTTGCTCATAAGCGTGACCCAAATTGCTGAGGGCAACACCTTCTCCAGTGCGATCGCTGACTTGCTTGTAGAGGCTGAGTGCTTGCTGATAAAACGACAGGGCTTGATCGGGTTGTTGCTGTTGATCGTACACATTCCCCAGATTGTTGAGACTGGTAGCTTCTCCAGCGCGATCGCCCAAGTCCTTGTAAATCGTCAGCGCCTGTTGATGCAACTTTAAGGCTTGGTCATATTTGCCCAAACTGGCATAGACACGACCGATATTGTTGAGCGTTGCCGCCTGCCCTACTTGAGTAATCGAGCTTTGGTTGAGAGCATTACCAACATCACGCCGCAACGCCAACCCCGCCTGCTGAAACTCCAGCGGTTGTGAATATTGCCCCAGAATGTCATACAACATCCCTAAATCAGCAAATGCACTGCTGGTATCTGAGCGGTTGGTAAATTGGCTAAAAATCTTTTGAGCTTGTTGAGTCGAATCTAGGGCTTCTTTGTATTGCCCCATGCTAAAAAACAGCCCTCCCATATTGTTGAGAATCGTCGCCTTCGCTCCTTGATAAGCAGGCAACGACTCAAAAATCTTTAGCGCTTGGCGATAGGACTCTAACGCTTTGGCATATTGACCCAAATTCACATACACCACGCCAATATTGCCCAGCGTCGTGCCCTCACCCTCGCGATCGCTACCTTCCCGCTGGATCTGCAACGCTTGCTGGTAAGCCGTCAACGCTTGAGGATACTGCCCCAGCCGAAAATGCACACTGGCAACTTCATTGAGCCGCAACTTCTCAGCATTGCGATCGCCCAACTGCTGAACAATCTTGAGCGATCGTTGATAAAAATCTAATGCCTTGGGATATTGTCCCTGCTCCCCATACACCGCGCCCAAATCAGTTAGCGTCCCCCACTCTCCCTCGCGATCGCCAATCTGCTGCCGTATCTTCAACGCCTGCTGATAAAAATCGATCGCTTGAGGATACTGCGCCAAACTGTAGTGATAGACATTGGCAATATTGTTGAGCGACTGCGCCTCTCCCGCCTTCGCCCCCACTGCTCGAAAGATCGCTAAAGCTTTTTGAAACGTCGCTAGAGCCTCTTGCGGTTGCCCCTTCTGAAACTCGTCATATCCCTGCTGATTTAGATAAACCGCCTCCGTAACCTTCTCCTGATTAGCCTCCGACTGCGCCAACACAGGCGACCCCATCCACCCCGGCAACCGATGAGTAGACCCACCCGCAGCCACCAACAACATCGCAGTCAGCAAACTTAGAGATCGGCGGTAGTGAGACATAGGAGGAGAGTGAGGGGTGAGGAGTGAAGGGTGAGGGGTGGGAGGTAAGGAGCAGAAAAGATAGGAGGAAACCTAGCAGATAATCATCGCTTCGAGGAGGTGGGCGTTCAAAAGCAGAACTTCAACCTCAAAATCTTTTGGAGGGGGTCTGGGGGACGCAATCGTCCTCCAGTAGGGGGTTTGGGGGAAA